>CAZWTI010000062.1:0-3592 GCA_964637065.1 uncultured Puniceicoccaceae bacterium | reverse complement strand
CTTGCTATCACGGCAACCAGTCCTCAATTGCAAACCCCCTGGCCGATCACGAGAACAACACGCTCACCACCCTCAAGCTTTTCGAGCGGCTCAAGGACGCAAGGAATATCAACAAGGTCGTCTATGCGGCGGCCGGATGCGCCGTTGCGGAAAAGACCCATGAAGACGCCGTGGCCACCACCGAGGAGGCGCCGGTTTCTCTTTTTCACGATTCTCCTTATTCCATTTCGAAGCTTATCGGCGAGATGTACGGCAACTATTATCATCGTGCCCATGAGTTGCCATTCGTTAGGGCTCGTTTTCAAAATGTATATGGTCCACGTGAAATTCTTGGAGCGGGTCAATGGCGTGGTACGGTCCAAACCGTCTGGAGAAACGTTACTCCAACCTTTGTCTGGAAGGCGCTTCATCAAGAGGCGTTGCCCTTGGAGAATGAGGGTCGCTACAGCAGAGACTTTATTTTTGTCGAGGACGTTGTGGAGGGACTTATGCGTTGCGCTCTGGCGGGCAAGCCTTCGGAAGTATACAACCTAGCCTCTGGCCGGGAAACGACGATTGCGGAGTTGGCCGCCCTGATCAACGAGGCTACCGGCAATCCGACCCAGCCTCAGTTGTTGCCGGCTCGTGATTGGGATCGTTCGGGAAAGAGGTTCGGCTCGATTGAGAAGGCGAGAGGCGAACTAGGGTTTGAATCTAGGGTGGAGATTTCCGAGGGGATTCTTCGTGTTGTGGATTGGACAAGGGATAATCGAGCCCTGATTGAGAATTGCATAAAAAGACATCAATTTTTCGTAGATGGTTTGGAATAGATGCGGGATGGGTTTTCGATTCCTTGCCCCCGGCCATTCTGATGTCGCCGACAATTACCCGACTGCCTTTGGTTGCATCCGAACTGTACGAACGTTGAGGTGAGGGAAAAGTCTCCCCAGTTGAATATTTTGCTCTACTGCAATAGGCCTGCAGAGACGGAGAACGCCTCGACGGTCATTGACCACATTGACTCTTTCGGTAGGTACTCGAGTCACAAAATCCATCTCTGGTCTTCCATGAAAGGACTGCCAGGGAGCGAGAGCATGCGGAAGATCGACTGCATTATCATCCACTATTCTCTCCCGCTTCTTTATGATACGTACATTCCGCGCGAGTCTCTTGAAAGAATCAGGGATTTCAAGGGTCCTAAAGTCCTGTTCATTCAGGACGAATACAGGCGCGTGAATTTTATTTGCGACAAGATCAGGTATGCCCGGATCGATGCCGTCTTCACCTGTGCTCCAAAGGAGGTTGCCGAGCAAATTTACTCTTCGCTTGATGGCAGGGTCGATCTTTTGCCAACCTTGACTGGTTATGCGTCAGAGCAATTGGAAGAATTTCAGCCCAAACCCATCCGGGATCGTTCCACATGCGTGGGTTATCGTGCCAGAAAATGTCCCTTCTGGTATGGGAGAAAGGCTTTTGATAAGTACCTCATAGGCAAATTATTCATAGAACACACCAAGTCCAGTGGTTTGAGGTGCGACATTTCATCTGATGAGAAGCATCGACTCTACGGCGACAAATGGATCAATTTTCTTTCCGACTGCAAGGCCACCCTCGGCACTGAGAGCGGAGCCAGTTTGATCGACTTTACGGGCGAAATTGAATACGCTCTCAATCGCTATCAGGCCTTCCATCCATTCCGCGAGTTCGAGCAAGTGCCTCCGCATTTGTTGGAGAAGGACGGTGAGATCGAGTTGCAGGTTATTTCTCCCCGATGCTTTGAGGCTGCTTCCTTGGGTACCGTTATGATTCAATATCCCGGCCGGTATTCCGGATTGCTTGAGGCAGGTAGGCACTACTTGGTTCTCGAGAAGGACTTTTCTAACGTCCAAGAAGTGATTGAGCAGTTGATGGATATCAAATTCCTTCAGGATATCGCAGACAATGCCCGTCATGATTTGGTTGATTCGGGAAAGTTTTCCTACAGGCAATTCGTTTTCGATTTCGATGTATCCATAAACAAGCAGGCTAACCTCAAGCAATGGTCGCCTTTAAACGAATCGGTCGAGCTGGCCGCGCTTCCGAAGGCGGTTCCTGTCACCCTTACGAAATGGGGAATAATCAAGAATTATCTTTTGCGGTCCAGGAAATTCTTATGGAAACACTTGCCTCATTGGTTCCGTTTTTTTCTTGGCGTAACTTTGCTCAAAAAAAAGATTTACGAACATTTGAATACTGAAAAACACAGTTACCTAACGACTGCCAACTAATCGATTTATGCGGAACAACCCATCTTTCATTCGGCATCCGGTGTTTTAGGAAAGCTTGAAAGCGTTTAGAACTTCAAGTGACAGGCAATAGGTGAAGAATACCCATATCGCCAATATCGTCTTCAATGACTTTCGCAACGACTCGAGAGTTGAAAAGACGTGTAGAAGCTTGGTTCTTGCCGGTTACGAGGTCACGGTTTTTGCTTTGGGTTGTCCTGGGTTGCCTGTTTATGAGGAACGTGAAGGTTGGAAGGTTGTTCGGTCGGGCGGAAGTGGAAGAACCTTGAGTTTGGTCTGCTTGGCTTGGCGTTTTTTGAGTAATGCCCATAAGTTTTCAATCGTGCATTGTAATGACATTGAACCTCTTCCCTTGGCCTGTCTTGCAAAGATATTGAAGTTGGGAAGGATTGGCATAGTTTACGATGCTCACGAATTAGAGACTGAAAAACTTGCGGCTCGCGGATTGCGAAAATTTCTTTCTCGTCTGTTGGAGAGAGTGTTGATGCCTTTTGTCGACGAGATCATTACCGTGAGCGATTACATTGCTGCATGGTATGCAAATAAATATGGCATTAAGGCCCCGACCGTCGTCTTCAATGCCCCACCGCTTTGGAATCTCAGGCAGTCGGACCTTTTTCGTAATCGCTTTAACCTGTCTTCCGGAACACGAATTTTTCTATATTTGGGTGGGATTCAGAGGGGACGAGCAATAGAGATTATGCTGGATGCATTTAGTGGGGTGGAAGGTGTGGCTTTGGTCCTTATGGGCTATGGCGGTTCTTCCCCGGAAGGAAAGAGGCTTGAGACTTTGGTTCGCGAAAAAAACGATGATGAAGAGAACCTCTTTTTTCACGAACCTGTCAATCAGGCCGAATTGGCCGACTTTGTTGCCTCGGCTGACGTGGGGTTATGCCTCATTGAGGACAAGTGTCTTAGTTATCGCTACTGTCTCCCCAACAAGCTGTTCGAATACGGTATGGCGGGATTGCCAATTATCGTAAGTGATCTACCGGAGATGAGGAACAAGATAGAGCACTATCGTTGTGGTTTAGTTTGTGAGAACCTTTCTTCGGTCGGGATTCGTGCAACTGTTGAGAACGTTTCGGCTGCGGAAAATGAGTCTTGGGGACGGAATGCACGCCAAATGGCTGAGGAAAATTGTTGGGAAAATCAGGAGAAGAAGCTTCTGACGCTTTACGAGAACGTCCTGAAGGCCGCTTGAGATGAAGGTCTTCACCATCGTCGGGGCTCGGCCTCAGTTCATTAAGGCCGCCGTGGTTTCCAATGCCTTGCGCAAGAACGAGCTGGCTCGGGAGTTTCTTCTTCATACGGGGCAGCATTTCGAC
>CAZWTI010000061.1:0-11864 GCA_964637065.1 uncultured Puniceicoccaceae bacterium | reverse complement strand
GCCAGTTCGGATCAAAGGTATTCCTTCCTTTCTTGCGATTAGATAACTGTTGCGAGGCGCCACGTCGATTTTGATGCGACGCAGCAATTCTTTAGCAAATGCGGCGTCACGAACAATTATCCCGACTTCGGTGTTGTATTCTACAGAGCGAGGGTCGAAATTAAAGGATCCCACGAAAGCTATTTCTTCGTCGATCACCATGGATTTGGCATGCATGGAGAGAAAGGGAGGAGCTTCGAGGTGGTCGTTTCGGCGGTCCAATCGGTCATGGAGGTTGCAAGTGGCATCTTTGCGAAAAGGAAACGCTGGCAGCGTCTTGTCGATCTTGAAGGGAGACCTTCTCCTCTCGTTCACCTCTACTGAGGTTGGACGACGAGAGAGTAGAGTCCCATAGTTCATCATCTCGTGGATGTCTTCGGGTATGGGCTTGAACTCCCACATTTCAAAGCCAAGTTCCTCAAGATATAGACGTTTTTCCTTATAGTTTGCCGCATAGGTCGTCCAACTGTCGGTCGCCGCGAGACTGTTTGTAGAGACCAAGATACGAAGATCGGGATTATTTTCCTTTATTTCACGAAAAAGACCAACGGCTTTTTCGCTCAAGACCACATAGGGAGATTGAATCACAATTTCCCGTTTGGCTTTCGATGCGAGTTCGGACAACTTTGCGGCTACGCGGGCTTGTTGGACCGGTGCCAAGGAGGCCTTTTCCGGAGAGTCGAAAACCCATTCGATCTCATCAACCTCCATCATGGGCGCAACAAAGGTGTTTTGCACATGGTTTGGGTCACTGGCCAGTAGTGAAAGTTCGCCAAACAAGTTGTTTAGCCTAAAGTCTTTCTTTGTGGCGAGCTTTGGGAAGTTATTCTCATCAAGTAGTTCTGCGACATCTTCAAGGTCGGACGCTGCAACGGAATGGCTCGAATCCCAGTATTCTCGAAAACAGCTGAGAATGGGATCGGGATTGGGCAGCACGGTCAATACGTCGCGATCCTTGTAGTTTCGACCGATGGTGCGATCGAAATACCGATTGGAGTAATTGCGTCCGCCTGTGATAACGACGTGATCATCAACTATGAAAAGCTTGTTGTGGAGTCGCGCGTTGAAGGCATGAAAGTCATAGGCGAGATTCGCCAATTGCTCGATGGTCGAGAGGGATAGCTGGTTGAATCGCGGATTATAGAACCTCAGGCGAAACCTCGGGTCGAAAGAAGCGAGGAAGGCAACCACCTCGGGGTTCTGTTCGCAAAACAGTTGATCTATAAGAATTTCAACCTGCAAGCCCCTCTGCTTGACTGCCCTGAGCAGTTCCCAGAGCAAGAAGCGTCCCGACTCATCTGTCTTCCAATTGAAAGTCTGTATGCGAACGCTTTTCTTGGCAGATCTAACAAGACTGACTCGTACGGCGAGGGCGTGGTCCCCGTGGTCGAGAATTCCGAGACCGACCTTTCCCGACTTCTTGCACTGGGCGATCGCATTCTCCCAGACCTCTTGTGCCCCGACTTGCGTGGGCGTAATGAAGTCGTCGGTCGATTCCTCGGGAGGGATGACGACTATTTCAATCGTCTTGCAGGCTCCCGCGAGAAAAAGGGTTACCGAAGTGAAGAGTAGAGGAAGAAACCGTAGGGAGGAATTCAGTTTGGGGAATCGGGGCATGCTAGATCTAGGTAAGTTTTACGGGGCTCTTTACTTTAAAAGTGCCTTTTCGGCCCACTTTGGCAACAGGGAAATATTATCTTTCAAAAATGTGGGAGGCGTAAGGCGTATGTCCCGATAAACCTGAATGTCTTTACTTTAGGAGGCAGATTCTTGTTGGAATCGCGGATGTCGCAATACCGAGGCGAAAATGAATGAGGATGCCAGGATGAAGGCGGCAGACGTCAGTCCTATGCCCTCAAAGCCCACTTCGCTCAATACCCAGTATCCCAGAAAGGGTGCCATGAGTCCTCTTACGCCGGTGAACGCGATATGAGTGCCCATGTATTCGGTTTCTCGTCCCCTCGGAGCTAGTTTCGTAACCCACAGGCTCCAGGCTATTGTCGATCCCCCCGTCCCGAAGCCTGCTAGTGCGGATCCGGCGCAGACTCCGGCAAAACTCTCGGCGTGAAAAAATACTAGTGAGGACGATAGTAGAAAAACGTTAAGAATTAGCCGGAAGCCTATGAAGTGAAGACGATCAAACAAGGATCCCCATATTCGCGAGCTCAGCATTCTAGCCGTGGAGAAGGTTACTACCCCTACGAGAGCAACTTCCTCGTTGCTCATGCCGAGTCCTCCTTTCCCCACCAAGTATTCCACTCTCAAAGGCAGGGTCATCAGGACTCCGAATCCCATCACCATCCAACCAATTAGCATCCGCCCGAAAAGCTTGTCTTTCCACGCAATGGCAAAACCTGAGAAGAAGGATACTTGCTTTTCCTTGGGTGGATCGAGGGGTTCCGATGGCATGGGCAAAAGGGTTGCCGCAGATGATAGGGCGAAAATTGACATTCCTATGAAAATCCAGGCATAGTTTTCCGCATTGTTGTCTAGGAAAACTCCAAAACCATAGGAAATGCCCATTCCTATGAGAGCGGATACCATCACGTTCCATGACAGTCTCCTGCCTCTTTCTTCCGGCGCGTAGTTTCGAGCGTAAACGTGGATCATCAAACCCGGCAGTTGCGCCGCGCACAATTGAGCCCCTACCAGGCAAATGGTGTATGATGCAGTGTCGCTCGCCATTGCAGTACCGGCTATGAATGCCGCGCTCGATACCATTAGACAGGCGCCAAAGGTAGTGACGGAGAGACGCGAGCGAGCCACCATGTTCATTACCCACGGAACGATCAACAGGCCTGCTGAAACTGCCGCGGCAAGCAGCCCCTTGAAGGATTCCGGAGCCTGAAAAATCCGGATCGCGACCAACAAGCCGAAGGTCGAGAAGCCTGTTTCCAGCACTCCTGTCATCGTGCTTCGGAGCAAATCGTAGCGAAAGGTCAATTCCGCCTTGTCGTTCTTTTTGCCTGCCGGAATGTCTGGTTTCATCAGAATCCCTTCGCTGATCTCCTTCGGAAACGATTGAAGGTGGTCGGACGAAGCCTCAATTGCAGAATTTTTCCTCGAAAGCCTTCTCCGCAGCCTCGTCGCCTATCAATATGATTTCTCCGTCTTCGGAAAAGGTGTCGTCGGGGGACGGCGTGATTATGGTGCCCGACCCGCCCTTGATGGCGACGATGCTGCAACCTGTTTTCTCACGAATCTTGCCATCCTTCACTCTTATGTTCACGAGTGGTTGGGGAGTCTGTTGACTGAAGATGTCGAGACCCTCCGTGACCATCAGGATTTCCGCCCGATTGAGCAGGTTGAAAATGGTATTTGCCCCCATGTGGTCCTGCGACATTACGAAGTCTGCTCCCGCTCTATGAAGCGGTTCAACGTTACGATGGAGGAAAGCCCGAGAAATGATCTGGATGTCCGGTCGAAGTTTACGGCAATAGATCGTCAGGTATACATTGGTCTCGTCGGTATGACTGGTGATGACAACTGCAGGAGCGTTGTTGATGCCCGCTCGATCGAGAACGGAGCGTTCGGAAGCGTCGCCGACGATCGAATTCTTGACCTTGCCGGCCTTCGCTTCGTCCGTCTCCACGACGCGATAGGGTACGTTCATTTCCTCTAGGGCTCGCGCCGTTGCGCGACCGACGCGACCTGCTCCTATAATGATGACTGGTTTGTTGTTCGTGTCGTATTCTCGAAACCTTTCATCATAAGTATTGAATGTGCCTTTCGTGCCCGCGAGAAGGAGCACGGTGTGGTTGGTCAGGATAACTTCGGGGCTGGGTGAGGCAAAGTGGCCCCGCTCCCACATGCCGACGACGTTCACTCCCAGTTCTTCCCGGAGATCGGTGTCCTGCAGGGCGAGCCCCACCAAAGGAGTGCCGTGAATGGTGGCCTCGGCGATGAGGACTTCGTCGAAGGACCCGATGACGTGGGTTCTCGTGTCGATGCAGGAGATTCGACGAGCGAGGAAGGTGCCCATCTGTTTGGCGTTGCGGATAACGTGATTGGCGCCAGCAAGCTTGAGGATGTCTTCAGACATCGTCCGCGAACAAGTCGAGGCCACCACCACATCGGGGGCAGTGTCTCGAGCCCTGAAGGCCACGTTTACGTTGCGTATGTCGTCGTCGGTGGCCACTACCATGGCGGCATCCGCGATGGATGCCTTTTCAAAGGTCTCGACTTCGTCCAAACTCCCAAGCATGACGGGCATTCCCATGTCGTGAATCCTGAGGGCCTCACTCAGTTGCTCCACGATAAGGACGAACGGATATCCGAATTGACTCAGCTTGTCCATCAGGGCGTGACTGATCGAGTCGTAGTGGGTGAGAATCACATGCTTTTCCCCTGTGGAATCGAACTTGCGCGGCACTCTGGCCCCCATCTGGTATTCCATGAAGGGCTTGTAAAGGAACTCCATGAAAAAGAAGGGAAGGACGATGAACAAGTAGATCACGCCGGTGAACATCACCGCCATTGAGAATATGCGACCCGCATCCTGCTTGAACGTTATGTCGCCGTATCCCAAGGTGGACATCGTCGTTAGCACCCAATAGAAACTCTCCACCCAGTTAGGGGATTTCGGTGGTTGTTCCATCCCCATCAATTGCCGAAAGGAAATCATGTAGAGACCCACGAAAAAAAGCAGGATTCCGCCGAACCACAGGATGCGAGAGAGGTTTTGCGTCTTGCTGCGCTTGCGGAAGACGCTCGGTAAAGAATGAACGATTTTTTTCACTAAGGGAAAAGTCGATTCACGGCCTTGATAATAGTTACCAAGTTGTCGCTACGGACACCTTATGACAAGTACGGAATGAAGAGTTGTTTATCCTTTCGTGTTGCCCGCACAGGTTGGATGTCACAACTTTTCTGAATATGAGCAACCAATCCTTGCTTCCCTGGCTTCTTGCAATGGCCTGTTTTCAGTCCGTTGAAATATCCGCTGTCCCGGTCGAGTTCGACCGCCTTGCCTTTCATCGCGGTCCCAATCCATTGGCAAAGGATGCGGAGACTTCCGATTGGCCGAGGTTCAATGGGCCTTTCGACAACGCCGTTTCTCCCGAGAAGCCCTTGCTCAAGTCGTGGCCTGCGGGAGGGCCGGTCCTGCTATGGGAGGCGACGAAAGGCGAAGGTTACGCATCTCCCGCAATCCTAGGCGAACGTCTGATCATCTTTCACCGTCTTGATGGGAAGGAGACTGCCGAGTGTCTTCATCCAGAGTCCGGCAAGCTTTACTGGAAGCATGCGTATCCCGTCGACTACCGCGACCGATACGGTTATTCAAATGGTCCTAGGGCCAGTCCCGTTATCGACGGCGGGTACGTTTATTTGCATGGGGTAACCGCATGGCTGACTTGTCTGGAACTCGAGACGGGCAAACTCATCTGGAAACGAGACTTGGCCCATGACTTTTCCATCCCCCAATATTTCTTTGGCAAGGGCTCCAATCCGATCGTGGCGAACGACAAGTTGATTATCAACGTAGGAGGTTCGAACGAACGCTGCGTGGCGGCATTCGACAAGAAGACGGGCAAGACCGTCTGGGTGACCAAGGATTCTTGGGGCGCCAGTTATTCCTCACCGGTGCTAACCAAATTTCATGATCGCGAGGTTTGCTTGGTTTTTACAGGGGGAGAAAGTCGCCCCGCCAAGGGAGGTCTCCTCGTCCTCGATTCCGGGACCGGTGAAAAACTAGCTCGTTTCCCTTGGCGGGCAGATGTGTTCGAGTCCGCCAATGCGGTCCCTCCCGTACTCTTAGGCAAGAATCGAGTATTCTTGTCGGAATGCTACCAAGTCGGTGGCGTTATGTTGGAGTTCGCCAAGGACTTCAAGCCGAGGGTTGCGTGGAAAATGCCCGACTTCAACATCCACTGGATGACGCCAATCTTTTCCGATGGTCACATCTATGGGGTCGCCGGACGCCACCAGCAGGGAGCGGAAATGGTCTGCGTCCACATAGGAACGGGCAAGGAAATCTGGCGCGAACGCATAACTTGGGAGCAGGCGATCCAAGGGCGCAAGCTACGACTGGAGGCTTTTCGAGCGTCCATCCTCAAGGCCGACGACAGTTACCTTTGTCTTTCCGAACTGGGCAGCCTTCTTTGGGTGGACCTTACGCCGAAGGGGCACAAGGTGCTTGCCTCGAGTCAGCTTTTCTTTGCTCCGGGAACTTGGACGCTTCCCGTCGTTACCCGCGGTCTCCTGTACGTGATGCAGAACGAGACTGACCGCATGTCGGGGAATCCTGCCCGCATTCTTTGCTACGACTTGCGCGGACGTTGAGCAGTCAATGAATCGGACTACCGACGAGTTGGTCGAGATTCTCCCGCTTTCTGGGTTCGATCAACCGCTAACGTATGCCGTCCCGCTTCCATTCCGCGGGAGGCTCGAGGTGGGTTCGTTGACTCGGATTCCCTTGGGCAGGAGGCAGGTGATGGGAGTCGTCACCAGTCTTTCGCCTGATCAGCGACCCGACCCCGTAAAGCTCAAGGCTCTCACCTTCCTGGTCCGGGAAGAACCCGTCCTCACTCCCGACTTAATCTGTCTCGCGCGTTGGATTGCAGGCTATTACGCTGCTCGTCAGGAAACT
Organism: uncultured Puniceicoccaceae bacterium; assembly: GCA_964637065.1. GTDB lineage: Bacteria > Verrucomicrobiota > Verrucomicrobiia > Opitutales > Seribacteraceae. The sequence goes on along the minus strand of CAZWTI010000061.1, from coordinate 5,236 downwards.
GTTCTTGAAACCATGATCCCTGCCGCCGTACGCGACGGCGCCAAGGAAAAGATTCGCCGACTGATCGAGGTAAACTCCTCCATCCCTTCCGGGGAGGCTGACGCTATGGTCGCTCGAGCCCCAAAGCAGGCGGAACTGCTTGCATTTCTTCGCAACCAGCGTTGCCCCGCCCCGCGAAACGACACCCTGAATGCTCTCGGGATAGGATCGTCGGCTTGCGAGGCGTTGGTTGAGAAAGGCCTTCTTCGGGAAACTCGTCAAAGGATAAACCGCATTGCCTATGACGATGAGTTCGCCTTGGGCGAACAAGTTTCGAGAGAGGCTCCGGACTTGACGGACGAACAAGTCGTGGCCGCCGAGGACCTGCGGGCTTGCGTCAGAACGGGGAAATTTAGGGTTCGCCTCCTTCAGGGCGTTACCGGTTCGGGCAAGACGGAAGTTTACTTCGCCGCTATGGAAGAGGTTCTCGCTGAGGGAGGCTCAGTTTTGTTTCTAGTGCCCGAGGTCGCGCTTGCTCCCCAGACAGTTTCTCGTCTGCGCGGACGATTTGCAGAGGACGAAAGCGAGGTAGTCGTCTGGCACAGTCATTTGTCCGCCGGAGAGAGGTTGGACGCCTGGAGCGCCGTTGCGTCCGGCGAGGCCCGGATCGTGGTGGGTGCCAGGTCAGCCGTTTTCGCTCCTCTACGGAACCTTCGGCTCATCGTGGTGGACGAGGAGCACGAACCAGCTTACAAGCAGGAGGATTCTCCGCGCTACCATGGTCGCGACGTCGCCGTTTATCGAGCAATGCTCGTCGGTGCGACCTGCGTTCTGGGATCGGCGACTCCCTCGCTGGAATCGGTCCGGAACGTGAGAGGCGGCAAGTACGATCTACTCGAGTTAACCAAGAGGATAGACGGATGCGAACTGCCCCTCGTTCACGTGGTGGACATGCGACGCGAAATTCTGCGTCGCGACAGCACGGTCATTCTTTCGCGCCCCTTGGTCGATGCTCTTCGGCAACGCTTCGCCGCCCGCGAGCAAAGTATTCTCTTTCTCAACCGCCGAGGCTTCAACACAACCATGCTCTGTCCGAAATGTGGTCATGTCGAGCAATGCAAGGACTGCAGCATATCGATGACCTTCCATCGCACTGACGGCCGACTTCGCTGCCATCTTTGCGGGCACCAACGCAACGCTCCCCGCTTTTGTCCGTCCTGTAGTTCCGGAGAGATTCGTCGCAAGGGGCATGGCACTCAGCGGATCGAAGACATTGCTCGCGACGTCCTGCCCAAGCGGGCGGTTGTCGTCAGGATAGACGCCGACATCATGGTTCGTAAGAACCTTTTCCGCAAGATTCTCGCCGACTTTCGCAAGGGACGCATCGACGTCCTCGTCGGGACGCAGATGATCGCCAAGGGACTGGACTTCCCAAACGTAACGATGGTTGGCGTAGTGGATGCGGATTTGCCCCTGAGGATGGAGGACTTTCGGGCTTCAGAGCGCGCGTTTCAATTGATTGTGCAAGTTTCAGGAAGGGCGGGCAGGGGAGACCGCGCCGGAGAGGTCTTCGTCCAGTCCTACGCTCCGCACGCCCCGAGCATCCAGTACGCCCGCAGTTCCGATTTGGATGGTTTTCTCGCCGACGAACTGGAACAGCGAAGGGAATTCGCCTATCCGCCGTACCGACATCTCGTGCGCCATCTCTTCCGTTGCCGCAACGAGGAGAAGGTGGCTTTCTATTCCGAGCAGTGGTTGCGTCATCTTGAGGGCAAGCTTCCTTCCGGCGTGGAGACTCGCGGACCCGCTCCCGCTCCGATTGAGAAGATGAAGGGCTTCTATCGTTTTCACATTTGGTACTTCACTGAATCGGTCACCTGTCTGGTTCCCGTTCTGACCAAGTTGCGTGATTCGTTTCCCCTGGACAGGGACGTTCTGGAGATTCTCGACGTGGACCCCGTGAACTTGGGGTAGGGCTTGCCGGCCTTACCTGAGTGGGTCTTCCTTTGACTTCAGGTGCGGAGCGTTCGCGTTGCTCCAGCGGTCGGCAGCTTCCTTGTCCACTCGTCGCCATGCCGTGAGGGCTTCTCCCAAGGCTGTGCTCTTTCGCCCCTCATCCATTATCGACATGGCCCAACCCACGGCTCCTTCGGGGTCACGTCCGGAAATCCGCGTCACGAATGCTCCGACCACCGGGTCCATATCCTTTGAGGCGGGAAAGGTGTTCAGCCATTGCGCGGTCGCGACCGGATCGCGTACGCCCCAGTAGTTCGCCATCTGCGTCATGGCGTGGCGACGGGTCTTCGGGTCTTCGATCTTGGCCGTCCACGCAGAAGCTTCTTCCGGAGCTTGGCTCACCCAGTGACCAAGGACGGTGTTGATGATCCGATTGCGGGCCTCGCCGACCTCTAGAGTGTCGGCCCATTCCGAAGCCCGAACCGGATTCTTCCTCGCGATCTGAGCACCGACCTGACCAAGCAGGTCCCCGCGGAAGTTCGGATCGTCCTGCGGTATCCGGGAGGCCCAGGCGATTGCACTGTCGACGCCCAGTTCGACATATTTCTGAACGAGGTGATGAGAGGCCTGCCAACGGGCGTTTCCCGGGGGGAGATCGAAAAACATTCTCGAGGCCGCTTCCGGGTTTTTTTCGGCCACTCCCTTGATGACTCCCGCGAGCAAGGTGTTGTCGCCTCCCTTGTCGGAGTCTTGTGATTTTGCCCACTCGAAGGCTGCGTTGGAATCGCGCGCGGCCCACTCTGCCAAGGCCTCCGCCACTGCAAAGCGTCTCTCGCTCTTCGCATCGAGTTTCTCGTTGGCATAGGCGAGGGCGGCCAGCGGATCGAAAGTGGACCAACTGCGCATCAGCAGTTTCATCTCGAGGTGACGACCATAACCAGTTGGGAGGGCTTCGAAAGCCGCAATGACCTTCTGAGCATTCCCGGCATCCATTGCCCGCACGGCGTCAAGGTAGGACCCGAGTCTCTCGACGAGACCGCCGCCCTCCATGACGCGTCTCAGGTTGGGTGGAAAACGAATCTCTTCTACTGGTCTAGTCGAGGGGTTGCCCTGCGAGCTTGAGGAAGCAAAGTCGGGAAGAGGTCGATCAGTACCTGAGGATGAGTTCCCGAAGGCGTTTGTATTCGTCCTTGGGAATTCGTCTTGTTCGATGGCCTTTCCGTTCGAATCGTCTGTTTTTTCCTTTCGAGAAAAATTGGTTCCGACCCAGAAGGTTACGGCAAGAGTTCCGATCCAGATGCAGGCAATTAAAAGCCGACTTTTCATGAAAACAGCGTTGAAAGGTAAACGTGTATCACAATCATATGCCGTTTCGCTTTGTTTTCACAAGCAGCAACTCTCATGCGTGTATTACCACTTCTCACTTCAGTTTGCTCAATCACTTGGTGCCTTACGGGATTGTTTGCCAAGGAAAAGGTTCCCGACCAGAAACTTTTCGGAATTCGCGTCCTGTCTCTCAACCTTGTGGATCCCATGGAGATCGCCGTCGTCGAGGGCGGACGTGTTTTCATCGCTGAGCGCACTGGAACGGTGAAACTGTTCGATCCCGAAACTCGGAAAACCGATTCGGTTCTCACACTCGAGGTGGCCAAACGGAGGGGGGCATTCGCTCGAGAGTGTGGTCTTCTGGGCATCGCCGCCCATCCCCGTTTTCAAGAAAATGCATGGGTATATCTGTTCTATTCGGCTCCCGGAAAGGAAGGCAAGCAGCGCATCTCTCGCTTCACCTTTGTGAAAGACAAGCTCGATGCATCATCCGAGAAGATCGTTCTGGAGTTCGCCAACGACCGCGACCGAGGTACCTGCCACGAGGGCGGTTCCTTGGCGTTCGGTCCGAAGGGGAACCTATACTTGTCAACCGGGGACAACACGAATCCTTTCGAGAGCAACGGTTATGGTCCCATCGACGAACGCGCCGAACGACGTTGGTTCGATGCCCAGCGAAGTTCAGCGAACCCCAACGACCTTCGCGGCAAGATCATTCGGATTAAGCCCACGGACGACGGCGGTTACGACGTTCCCGTCGGCAATCTCTTCCCGAAGGGTGAAAAGGGTACTCGCCCCGAGATTTATGCAATGGGTTGCAGGAATCCCTTTCGCATATCCGTCGATCAAGGAAGTGGAGACCTGTTCTGGGGCGAGGTCGGACCCGACTCGGGCAGGGACGGCGATCGTGGTCCGCAGGGTTATTGCGAGATAAATCGCGCCGCTACCGCAGGTTATTATGGCTGGCCTTATTTCGTCGCCGACAACAAGGCTTATGCCGAATTCGACTTCAAGTCCCGCAAGGTCGGCGAAAAGTTCGATGCCGAGAAGCCGCGCAACGAATCACCCAATAACTCGGGCAAGGCCGAGCTTCCACCCGCCCGGACACCCATTCACTTCTACCCCCGCAGTTGCGCAATGGCGGGTCCCGTCTATCGACCGAAGGGCAAGATGCCCGTCGGCGCCTTTTCCGGACATTACGCGGGGAAACTGTTCTTTTACGACTGGAATCGTGGTTGGTTCAAGACCCTGCGTTTCGATGAGGAGGGCAAGGTTGCGGAGATCACCAATTTTCTGGGCCACCGAAAATTCACGCGGCCCATGGACGTCGAATTCGGAGACGATGGTCGGATGTATATTCTGGAGTACGGGGTCGGTTGGTACGACAACAAGGATGGCCGTCTACTCGTGTTGACCTATGGTGCCGGCGATGCCCCGGTCGGTGGCGGGGTCGGAAACGATCCACGTTTCGCCGGCATCGATCTCGAGCACCCCGGGGCAAAGATCATGGCAAAGAGCGACTGCATAGCCTGCCACCTCGCCGATCGCCGAGTCGTGGGTCCGTCGTTCAGGGAGATACGGACGAAGTACGTCGCCGATTCCAAGGCTCTTGAGAATCTCGCGAAGAAAGTCCTCAAGGGCGGCAAAGGCGTCTGGGGACCGATTCCAATGCCCCCTCATCCATTTCACACGCTCGACGAGTCCAGAGAGATGGTTCGCCTTATGCTCTCGCCTCTAAAGGGCAATTAGAACTTGAGTCGACAAGTGTCTTGGGCCAGCAGGCTTCCTCCTCACTCTGTTGATTGAGAAGAGCCTATTCCACGCGGTCTGTGGCGCGGTTGTAGAAGTAAGGTTGGTCGTTGTGGCGCTTGAGGAAGTAAATCCAAGTTTGGCCTTGGTTGCGGAAGAGCCAGGGATAGGTGTCTTCCCGAAGCCAGAGCCAGCCTTGGTCCTGCATCCAGAGCCATGCCCCGGG
>CAZWTI010000060.1:0-2722 GCA_964637065.1 uncultured Puniceicoccaceae bacterium | reverse complement strand
TCGGGAACCCGATGCCGGTCCAGGCAGGTTTGGACAGACGCTACGGCGGCGTCCACGTCAATATCGCCGCAGAGAAAGAGGCCCATGCGCTCGGGTCGGTAAAAGGCCTGATGACACAGCGCTATGACCTCGCCGTCAATTTGTCCCAGGCTCTCGAAGGTGCCGGCCATGTCCTGGCTCAGCGGCACATCGCCGTAAAGGCACTGTAAACCGCGCAAATAGCCGATCCATTCCGGGTCGTCTTTGCTGGAGCGCAATTCGCGGGCGATGATGTCCCGCTCCCTTCCTACACTGCCTGCAGGGAGGTCAAAGTCGAACACCAGTTCGAATAACAATTCGAGATTGGCGTGAAAATACTCGACACACGACAGGGTAAAAACCGTGGCGGTGTAACTCGTGCTGGCATTTATATCTCCGCCCAGGGCGTTGAAGCGTTCCGAAATATCACCGCAAGCTTTATCGAATAAGCGATGTTCGAGAAAATGGGCCGTTCCCAGCGGCGTAGACTGCAGCCGCTCGCCGTCTGCAGAGCTGACATCCAAATCGATCGATCCATAATCGACGCGTAGTGCCGCGGCTTTTTGCCTGAGATCCGATCGCGGCACGATCCACAGATCAAAGCCTCCTCCGAAGCTACAATTGCCAATCTCGTCCCCCATGCGACTATCGAAGCGCAGCCTCATACCGCCACATCCACCCGCGTGCCGCCATGCAGCATATAGATCGTATCGCTGTTCAGCCGGCGTGCAACTCTCGCAAGATCATCACCTCCCAAACATTCGACTGCCGTCCACATCGCCTCCGGCGTATTGTCGATCCCGACCAACGCACCGCGGAGTCGGTAGCGAAAATTCGTATCGCGGTCCTCTCCAACCCCCATCAAATACGTCCGTAGCAACTTGCGCGCCGCGTCAATTTCTCCTGATTCCACCTGCCCCTTCCGCAATATATCCAGCTCGCGCTCAATCCCGATCACTGTCCGTCCGTACGCCTCGGCGCCAATCCCGGCGACGACAAAAAGCAATCCGCTCAATGGTTCTAAGTGCGAGGCGACATAGTAGCAGAGTCCCGCATCCTCGCGCAGGGATTTGAACAAGCGCGATGTTCCCTCGCCGCCTAGAAGTAGATTGAGAAGCACCAGCGCAGGATAGTCCTCATCACCGTAACCCACCCCAGTGCGATAGCCAGCAACAAGGGTGGCCTGTTGGACGTCTCTGTATTCGAAGACTTCGCGCACAGTTGGCCGATGATGTTGTAGAGGTTCCCCCACTGCTGGCGGCCCGGGATCGCGCCGCCAGTCTATCAACTGGACGGCCAGATTGCGCGCACGCTCCTGGTCGACATCCCCGCTTATAAACACGTCGAGGCGATTGGCGGCTAGTATCTCGCGATGGAAGTGCAGTAGTGCGCCGGCTTCAATCGCAGGCAAATCCGCGACATCGCCCAACGGCGACAGGGCTATGGCCTCGCCACGACACATCTCCTCAATACACCGGCGCTGGGCATAAGACATTTTGTCGTTGAGGCGATCAGCGATAATTTCGCTCAGTACGCGTTTTTCCTGGGCCAGATAATCCCCGCGGAAGCTAGCGCCGTCCCCGGCGGGCGCGCTGAGAATTTCGTTGAGAAAAGCCATCCCGCGCGCAAGGACATCGGGGGCACCGGGACCGAGATATCGCTGGTCGGCGACTTCGAGGCACATGTGGATATAGTGGAAATCGCCCATGCGTTCGACCTCGGCATAGTAATGAGCCCCGTACAGGTCGGCGACATAGCGATTGAGACTTTGTAGGTCGGGCAAACTCCGGGTGCCCCGTGCAAGGAGTCGGCTGATAAGAGCCAGGCAGGTGTTGCGACCAGGGCGTAGTTTCTCGCTAATGCATAAGTCAACCCGTACAGTCTTGAAAAGTGGCAGGCGATGGAGATGCAGCCCGATGTCAGCACCGAGAGCAATACGGGTGAATTCGCCAACGGGCTGCATGGGGGTTTCCTACCTCATTAATTCGCTTTCCCGTACTCGCCCAACGCGTAAAATGAAACGTGTTGGAAGTCGGCGAAGTCGGGTGCTAGTTTATAGGCCCCGTCTCGCTCCTCCAAGAAACCGGACCGCGTCATGCCCTCAAGGACCACTTCGAGAAAGGTCGGCGAATGCCGCAACGAGGGATCTATACGGGCCGACCGCCCCTGGAGATCGCGCAGAGTCTCCCAACTAAAATACGTATCCAATCGAGGCTGTAAATCCTCACCGAGGAAGAGATAGAGCAACCCGATCTGTGGCGGGGACAAATAACGTACGAGGTCTCCCTGTAGCACCCACAATCCCCCAAAGCGACGACTGGCGCGTTCGTAATCATTCAATCGCACATAGCGCGAACGCTCGCGGTTGAAGTCGACAGGGGCGACAAATTCGAGCCGAACTTCTCCATAGCCCTCCATATAGGCCTCGACTCCCCGATCGGGACTGGCGCCGGTATAGCAAAAGACCAGATCGGGAACAGAGTCGGTGGCAAGTTCCGGGCGGACGTAGAATTTGTGGTTTTCGTAGCGACCGACTTCCTTGTGCAGATGGCGCTGGACCTGCTCAATGACGCCGCGATGGGCGCAGTGGTAGAGTCCGTCTTCACGCAGGTTCTGCTCCACGCGCTGATAGACGGTGCAGTGTCCCAGTTCGAGGAGATTCTGTTCGCGACTTAGAAATGCGCAATGCTCGCCATAGGCTTCG
>CAZWTI010000059.1:0-3148 GCA_964637065.1 uncultured Puniceicoccaceae bacterium | reverse complement strand
GACGATCGCGGTCAAGCGGGGAATCAGGCTTGAAGTCAATCCTCTCGGCCACATGGGGAGGGACGAAACCCAACCGGTTCGCGCCAAGGCCTACAGGAAGGGAACCAATATAGAATTGGCCGTGGGAATACAGTTCTCGATCGTTTCCGGTCCCGTCACCATAGTTCAGGGCAACAAGGTGAAGAGCCATCCGACGACGATGGGGACGGTCGTATTGAAAGCCACCACCGTCGATCCGCAAGGGGCATTTGCCGATTATGCCATGACCTCCAAGTCCATCACGTTCGACGTCAACGAAAAGCAAGGCCAGCGGATCACCATGAAGATGGCCAAGGACGGCGAAAAGGGAGGTCTCCGAGACCTGCCTCTCTCCCGCAAGCCCATACCCATAGGTCGCATGGTGAGCGCCACCTCAAATCTGCCCGTCACGCTCGCGATCAAAAGGGATGCCCAGAATCGAGTGCAAACGGCGATCAAGGTAGTGTCTAAAGGTGGACAGAACTGGTTGGTCTTCCAAGGCGCAAAGGACGGCTTTGCCGGATTCACCAAGGATCCTCGCGGCAAAGCCAAGAACATCACCATCGAGATCGTGGCCTCCCAATCCGGCAATACAAGTTTCAACCCTGCCGTAGAGGTCGTCCAGGAATTCAACATTCTGCCTCCGAGCAAGAACGCCTTCTTTGAGGGGCGCCGTATGGATGACCGTTACGACGCCCTCAAGAATGTCTTCGCACGCAGATTGAAGAATCAAAAGGGCGGAACCTTGGCCGAGGCCAAGGCGATGATGGACGCGGATACCTCCGACTCCGACGGCGACGGCATGAGCAATCTTCTCGAACGTGCCTTCGGCGGAGACTCACTCGGTCCCGACGACAAAAGAGTTGAACCTCGCATGCAGACCTCAAGGAACGGCAAGCAACGGATCACATTCGTACAGTATGGTGATGACTATAATGAGGAGGGGATCGAGTACATTGTCGAGCGCAGCACTGACCTCCGTACTTGGCTCACTTCCGGTATATCCCAGGTGGACTTGGATCCGTCCGATCCTGATAAAAAAGGGTCTGAGATTGGCGGCGGCATGGAGCGAGTGACCTATGAAACAGACGCTGCCGTGGCCAATGGCCAGCAACAGTACCTTCGCCTACGCATTAAGACAAAATAACGCGACCTTTCGAGATAAACCAGTTAAAGTTCATCCGAGAAAGCAAGCGGCCGACTAAGGCCACGAAAGCATCTCGCTGAACTGCCTTCGGTAATATAGAACTTTTGGGGTTCGCCTAAGGATGTTTTGTTTGCTATAGGTAGCCGAAACTGACAATCCTGAAGATGATGCGCAACATTCCATTCCAACGTGTTGAGTGGGTGACGAGTACGTTTCTTATTCTAACGCTTTTACTCACGTTTACTGCAGTGCCCACTTACATTTGGCATTTCGGATGGGATTGGTATTTCTTTGGTCTTTTTCTTTTCTTTTACGTAGCCACCGCAACGAGCATTACCCTCGGCTATCACAGGCTGTTTTCTCACAGGTCCTTCAAGGCCAAATGGCCGGTAAAGCTGTTCGTGCTCCTATTTGGAGCCGCTGCCTTTGAGAACGCCGCGCTATGGTGGAGCTCGGAACACCGCAAGCACCACAATCACGTCGACACGGATGAGGATCCCTACGACATCACCAAGGGTTTTTTCTGGGCCCACATCGGATGGCTCATGTTCAAGTTGAAACCTGATCCTCCCATGGACAAAGTACAAGACTTGAAGAAAGATGCTCTGGTGATGTGGCAGTCTCGGTGGATTCATTTAATCGCAGTCATCGTCGGCTTCGGGTTGCCGACGCTCTTGGGATATCTGTATGCGGTCGGGACCGGAATAATGGAACCTTGGATTGGAGCCCTAGGAGGTTTTCTTATACCAGGCGTGGCTCGAATAACCTTTGTCCAACACGGGACTTTCTGCATCAACTCGCTTTGCCACATGATAGGTGATCGCCCCTACTCTACCGAATGTAGCGCCAGAGACAGTTGGATAGCCGCCATATTCACCATGGGCGAGGGCTATCATAACTACCACCACGAGTTCAAATGGGACTATAGGAATGGTGTGAAACCTTGGCAATTGGACCCTTCCAAGTGGATCATATGGAGTCTTTCCAAAGTCGGGCTAACGAGTGAACTCAAGAGAGTCCCAAAGGAAAGAATTCTCTTGGCTGAAACAAGGGAAACCCACCGACAGCTTCAACGCCGCATCGATTCCATGCGGGAAACAGGCGAAGAGAACAATCCATTGTACACAAAAACAATGGAAGCCCTGCAAGAATTGGCGGAGCGTTTAAGTGAAATCTGTAAGGAACTCCAAAATGCCACACAGGAAAAGCTTGCCCTCTCCAAGGCAAAGCTAAAGGAACTTCGCCAAGAAGTCAGTGCAATGTTGGCCCGTATAGAAGACTCTAGTTTTACGGCGTTTGCCTAGATCTCAACCAATTCGCTCTATATGAGCCGAGAAGGGTCGGCTGCGTTTGCACTAGTAATACTACTGAGGGTTTTCAGTGGTTTCATGATAATCGCCATTTTTGCGCTTGTCATGCCGGACTTATGGTTACGGGCGGCAGTCGCAGAGGTAGAACCGGGAACGTCGGTAGGCGTACTCGTCGAATATCTCGCTCGAGGATGGTCCGCCTTTTACTTCATCCTCGGATGCCTCATCTGGCTATTCTCCACGGACCTCCGTCGCTACGCTCCGGCCGGCAGGTTCATAGGTCTTTGTTATGTGGTGCTGGGCGGAGGCGCCACCCTTTACGTGACCTGGATCGCCATATCCACTCCTGATTGGGAAAAACCATGGTTTTTCTGGGTCGTGCTGTTTAACCTCTCTTGCGGTTTCGCCTTCGGCATACCTATTTTCCTTCTGTACCGAAAACTCATGCGGAAATGGCAACAAAGTGATGGTGACTAATATCGACGACTGAATCACCCCGGCTACCTCATGGCGACAGCTGGCAATGCCTAATCCTTGCGGTAGATTCTTATTCGATCCTGCACGGATGAGGTTGAAAGGCGTCGAAACCATTGCTCATTCACCCGTAACCCCTTTGGGTCCAAGTCGCTGTGAGAACTCAGAAAAACTCCTCCAGGGCGCAAGACGCGAAAAA
>CAZWTI010000058.1:0-6214 GCA_964637065.1 uncultured Puniceicoccaceae bacterium | reverse complement strand
CCGTTTTACGCGTGAAGCACCAATAGATCAATCCCCATAGGTTGCCCACTTCTCATTCCTGTAGTCATAAAAAGCCGGGAAACCGTTGGGCCCGCTCCTGAAGTACAGCCATCCCAAGGTGTCTTGGTGATAGAGGTGCGGATAGAGGGTCGCTCTAGTCCAAATCCAACCGAGTTCCTCCTTCCACAACCAGATTGATTCGGTAGCGTCACTGGCCCTGTACAACCAGCCTAATTGGTGGTGATAAATCCATCCTGTGGCCGTGTCGCAATAACTGCCGAACCAATCAAAGCTTTTCCAACCGGAGCCATGGTCGGTTGCGAGATTCCAGGAGTTCTGCGACGTTTCTTTCCCATCGTTTGGAATCTCTGCGCTCGTATCCTTGGAGCCCGAGTCATCCAATGTCGACAAACCAAGTTCCTGACGATCGAAATATGCGATCCGGTTTGGTACGGTCGAGGCAATCGTTGCCGCGAGGTCTTGCGATATTCTGCCGGGTCGGTATCGAAGCGCGAAATACAGCAAGAAGGTCTCTGCGACGTCCTCGCGAGTCGGGTTGTCTCGAGCATATGTGGAGATAAACTCATCATCGGCGTTTTGCGCTGCAATCCATTCCGGAGCGCTTGCGTGTTTGCCGTCTAGCGAGGTGTGAGATCCCTCGTGAGCGAGAGTTTCCTCAAGGATGCCCGAGGCCTCGTATGCTTCGGCCTGTCCCGTATGGATCAATAGGTTGTTGTTGCCGCCTCCAAAGGGGTTGTTGCCCCGGTGTATCCAGACGGTCTCGACATCTTCCCTCAGGCATCTTGGCAATCGACCGATGACGGGGGCAAACCTGAGCGCCTGAATTCTTGCCGTGTCGGAATCGCCAAACTCAGCGTTCACCTGAATTTCAATGTCGGGTCCGTCGCTAAAGCTTGCGTTAAACAAGAAGGCATTCAGGTTCACCCAATTCGCTCTTCGATCGAACATCGTACGCTGTCCTCTCCCGCCATCCACGATCTTTTCATAAGTGGTGGGATCGGCTTCTGTGATAATGTCGGGGTCCAGGAAAATCGTGCCATCGAACGGAGGTGCGCCATCGGCATGCTGAAGAAAGGAAAGGAACAAACCGATTGCAAACAGAAGATTTGCCGTCTTACGTCTTTTCGAATGCTTCCAGACCCAAAATGAAACTTTAGTTGAGAAACTGACTTCACCGTAAATGGGCATCCTCTAATCTCGCTTTTCTTCACTGGGAAGTCAAAATTCCTAGGATGCATTTTCTTAGATTCAACTGTCCGTAATCCCTTGGCAGTCCTGATTATTTCGAGCGGAATTTGTTTGGAAACAATGCAAAGTCAGGAAGAAAAAGTTATGTAATGAGTTATCAAGGTTGACGGGGGCGAATAATTTCCGGCAGAAATCTCTAATGCCCCGGATCAAATGGCCTCACTATCTCTTGGCTGGATTCCTTCTCGTAGGTTCCTTGCCCTTCTTGAGTATGTTGTCGTTCTGTGCGGTCACGATCCAATTGACTTCTTGGCGGTGGTTGGCTATTTTTTGGGGGTAGCCAGTAATCGATGAGGCGGCAGCTTGACCGTTTTATCCTAGACCATAGTGTTCGGAGTGTGATCATGTGCAGTGTACGAAAGACGTGGATTCGAATAATGAATGGTTCTTCCATGCTTTTGCTCTTGGTTGCCTTTGCTGCCATGCCATGTAATGCCGAAGACTGGCCTGGTTGGCGTGGTCCAAGAGGTGACGGGACCAGTCTTGAGAGTGGGATCCCCAAAAGGTGGAGCGACACCAAGAACATATCGTGGAAAGTTGAGATTCCGGGGCTAGGCCATGCTTCACCTATCGTTCTTGGCGACAAACTTTTTCTCGTAACATGCTTCGAAAATACAAAAGAACGTGTTCTCTTGTGTCTGGATCGGAGGACAGGCAAGGAAGTTTGGCGAAGAGTCGTTTTTCAGGGACCCCTAGAGGCGCTGCACAGACTCAACAGCAGGGCATCAAGCACACCTGCGACCGATGGCGACCTTGTCTTTGTATCGTTCTTGGAACCGGCGGGCACCACAATTCCCGCCGAGAAAATTCGTGAAAGAAGTGGGGATTTAAGGGCGGACAACACTGGGTTGCCAGTAAATCCCGGGAAGATGTGTGTAGTGGCATACGACCTAAATGGCACACGCAAGTGGGTTTCAAGGCCAGGTGGATTCGCCAGCGTGTGGGGTTATTGCGCCAATCCTATCCTTTTTGAGGACAAAGTGATTATAAATGGTGATCATGATGGAGATGCATACATCGTGGCACTTGATCGGGATACGGGAAAGATTTCCTGGAAGATCGATCGGCATAATCGAATTCGTAGTCACTGAACCCCATTGATTCGTGTATTGAACGGCAAAACGCAAATGATCGTTGCCGGCAGTCACTCGATCGTAAGTTATGACCCAAGGGATGGTTCCAGGCACTGGTACACGGATGGTCCCAAGGGTCGAGCGGTAGCGTCTCCTGTCTCTACTGCCGGACTTTTCTTCGTCAGCACAGCATACCCCAGAAAGGAAATGCTGGCGATAAGGCCTGACGGTGGCGGCGACGTAACTAATTCGCATATAGTTTGGCGTAGTCGACAATCGGCTCCATATGTTCCGTCGCCGGTTGCAGTGGATAGTTACTTCCTGGCAGTGTCGGATAGTGGAGTAGTCAGTTGTTTCGAAGCCAAGACCGGCACCCGGTTTTGGCGGGAAAGAATAGGGAAAGGGCATAGTGCAGCACCTGTCACAGTCGAAGGTCTGGTATACTTTTTGTCCGACGCCGGTGTGACTCGAGTTCTACGAGTGGGTAAAAAATTCGAGCTGATCGCGGAAAATGCCATTGGTGAAAGTTGCTACGCGTCACCTGCGATTAGCCAAGGACAAATCTTTCTGAGAAGTGAAAAGCATTTGTTCTGCATCGAGAAAGAAGGTCGCAATTGAGGCCGATCCCTCGAGCATCGGATGATGGTTTTCGCAGTACGAAATTGAGTTTTGATATAATTGACTTGATAGTTTCGATGGGTTGAGCAAGCGGTGTTTTATGTCGTTGCCATCAGTTGTATAGATTCCATTTGGCTTGAGTGAATAGATTTCATTCAGCGTTGCTTATAACTTTTAGACGTGTACTTCATCATTTATGAGACCCGCATTTTTAGGCTTCCTACCACTAGTGGCAGTCCTTTCAGTTTATTCGAAAGACTGGCCCACCTGGAGGGCTGATCCCAGTCGATCTGCCGCCACCACCGAGACTTTGGCTTCCGAGCTTCACTTGCAATGGACTCGGGATTTCGGTCCTCAATTGCCCGCCTGGTCCGAACCCCGACTCAATTTCGATGATCGTCACCAACCGGTAGTCGTCGGGACTTTGATGTATGTTGCCTCGTCCCGCACGGAATCCATATCGGCTCTCGAAGTGGCTACCGGCAAAGTTGCATGGCGCTTCTTCACAAATGGCCCAGTCCGCTTTGCCCCCGCCCATCGAGACGGAAAGCTGTATTTCGGGTCGGACGACGGATGCTTCTATGTCATTACTGCCAAGACTGGACAATTGGTTCGCAAGTTCGAACCCATATCGAACCGCAAGGTGGTCGGTAATGCTCGACTGAGTTCGGTCTGGCCAATCCGCGGGGGCGTGGTCGTGAATGAGACGGCCGCCTATTTTTCCGCTGGGGTCTGGCCCTTCGAGGGAGCTAGCCTCTGCAGGCTAGACATTGGACCGAATGGGGCAGGATCCTTGCAGAGGGTTGCCCTGAAACTTAAGGACTTCACTCCCCAAGGCTATCTGGCGGTCAATGGTGGCAAGGTGTTCGTCCCGGGTGGTCGCGCCAAGGTGGAGTCCTTCGACGGGACGACGCTAAGGCCCAGCTCGGTCGGCAACAGGGACGTCCGGGGGCGCAACGACTGGCACGTCGCCGCGACCGGAAATTGGTTGCTGTCCGGTGGCAGCGTGCATGACCTGAAGGCTCGCCGAACTTATGCCCTCAACGCTCCTCGAGCCGTGGTTTCCGAAGGCAGGATTTACTTTGCGAGGAACGGTGTGGTCCGAGCCTATGACCTCGCTGACCAGAGGGTTCAGGTCAAAAAGGATCGCCGCGGCAAGCCGTATCAGGTTTCCGTCCCCAAGCAGTTATGGTCTCTTCAAGTGGGAGAACTCCCCAAGGATGGAGAGGCCGTTCATCCGCTTGATGGCATTGACAGAGGAATCGTGATGGGAATAAAGGCGGGCAACCGTTTGTACGGACGAGGTTCGGACAGGGTATTTTCCGTCCATCTGCCCAGGGCCGAGGGCGAACGGCCCAAGCTCGGGCAAACCCTCAAGGTCGAGGGTTCGCCTGCCGCCATGCTGGCGGCGGCGGGTCGGTTGTTCGTCGTCACTCGGGAGGGCTCGGTTGCGTGTTACGGTGCCAAGAAGGCAAGCCCGAAGATACACGGTCGCCCTAAGGCACCGCTTGCCGTTGGAAATGCCTGGTCGGCGAAGGCGAAACGTTTGGTGGCCGAGAGCGAGGTTGCGGACGATGCCTATTGTCTGGTCCTCGGTGTCGGTTCCGGCCAACTTGTCGAGGCACTGGCGAAGGAGTCAAGGATGCGTATTATCGCCGTCGACGGCGACTCGATCAAGGTGGCCTCGTTGCGGAAACGAATTCACGACGCCGGCTTGTACGGTTCACGAGTGGTGGTTCACATGGGCGATCCTCTCGCGTTCGGATTGCCGCCTTATTTTGCGTCCGTAGTGACCAGCGAGGATGTCGTGAGCGCCGGCTTCGATCGAACTTCGACCTTCGTCAAGACGGTTTTCGAGTGCCTGCGTCCATATGGCGGGACTGCTTTCCTTCAGTTGAAGAAAGAAAAAGATGCTATTTTCCGAAAAGCGGTTGAAGACGGAGAACTCTCGAGGGCCGAGATTGATCAAACCGACCAATGGACTACACTTAAGAGAGTCGGATCCCTTAAGGGATCAGCCGACTGGACGCACGAATATTCCGACGCTTCCAATACCCTTACATCTCTCGACAAGCTCGTGAAGGCACCCCTCGGGTTGCTCTGGTACGGTGGTCCCGCCGGAGACGCCGAACTCTTCTACGACCGCCACGAGTGGCCTCCTAGCGCCATCGTAATCGATGGCCGAATGTTCATTCAAGGCCCCGGTAAGCTTACCGCTGTCGACGTTTACACTGGTAGGGTAATTTGGCAAAACGTTATTCCCATCGGTAAGACCAAGGGCAGAAGAGGGAACTTCACCGCCACGGGTTATCACTTGCTTGCAACTTCCGACAGCGTCTACCTAGTCTACCCCAAGACCTGCCTCAGAATCAACCCCGCGACAGGCAAGACTATTGCGGAGTTTCGACTCCAGCAGAAAAACGAAGAATGGGGCAGAGCCAGGGTGACGGGGCGGTTTTTGGTAACCTCGATCTGGACGGACGAGAAAGCCGTTGAACCCGAAAAACAAGCAGGGATTCAAATAGTGATCAAGGGCAAGGCTCCTCGGGAAATACGAGTCCTTGACCGCAAAACGGGAAAACTCGTCTGGTCCAGAAAGGCGGATGCCAGTTTCCAGTTCGTCGGCATCGGGTCGGACAAGATCTTCAGTTTCGATGGTTACTTGGCGGATCTTTATACTGACATGAAACGCAAGGGAGTCATCCCGAAGGCCGCCGAGGAGAAGCGCCTCAAGGCCTATGACGTCAAGACGGGCAAGGAATTGTGGTCCAACACGGCGGACATCCCCCTCACTTGGCTTTCCTATTCCGAACGCAACGATGCACTGATTGCTTCCAACAAGTCGACCATCATGGCGTATAAGGGGAAGGACGGCGCAAAGTTATGGGAAAAACGAGCGGAAGGAGTCGGTTTCAAGGGTCTCCCCGTAAGCCTCTGGGACAAGGTGATCGTTTGGCGCGACCGCATAATCGACCAACGAGGACCCGGCCAAGCCTATGACATCATGACGGGAGAACCCGTGAAGCGTAAACACCCCGTGACCGGCGGCGACATCCCGTGGGAATTCACCAAGATCGGGCACCACTGTAACTACGCCATAGCTTCCGAGCACTTGCTTGCCTTTCGCGCTGCCAACGCGGGCTACCACGATCTTGCAACAGGGGGAACCATGTCTTTGCCCGGTTTCCGGTCGGGATGCCGCAACAGTCTTATCCCGGCGAACGGCGTCCTCAATGCTCCCAACTTCGCCAACG
>CAZWTI010000057.1:0-2778 GCA_964637065.1 uncultured Puniceicoccaceae bacterium | reverse complement strand
AGGATCGATGTCCTTGTTAACAACGTCGGTGGAGCGCACGGAAGCGACCTGCTCGAAATGGAAGAAGAACAATGGGACCTTGATATCGAACTAAACTTAAATGCCACCGCACGGGTCACAAAAGCTACGTTACCGCAAATGATGAAACAGGCCAACGGCTCAGTCGTGAACATTGCATCCGTAAATGGACTTGCCGGGTATGACCTCATGGCCTACGGAGCGGCAAAATCTGGGGTAATTAATCTTACGCAAAACATGGCTCTGAGTTACGGTTCCTACGGGATTCGTTTCAACGCTCTTTGTCCGGGCACAATAAATACCTCTGCTTGGACAGAGCGCCTGCGTACCCATCCAGACACTTTTTCCAGGCTTGGTGAGTGGTATCCGTTGCCGAGAGTTGGCCAGCCTGAAGATGTTGCCCGAGCAGCCTTATTTTTTGCTTCCGAGGCATCTTCGTGGATTACTGGCCAAACCTTGGCAGTTGACGGCGGGTTAACGGCTGGGAATCTAAACATGATACAAAACTTCATGCGCACGTGAGGGAGTATTACCTGACGAATAATCGGCACTCGCAAATTTCACACGGCAGTCGCCTGACGGCCGCTAACGCCATCTAACTGAGACGCCTTATCAGCGCCTGCAGTTTTGCAGAAAGCCGGATATATGCTGACGAACCGTGATGCGCGGCTAGGACGACGTCGACGATCGCAGCCGGCAAACAGAACACCACGTGCTACTCATCTTCTCGAACACGCTGCCAACCTGCACCGCTCTCATGCGATACAGCACCTACGGCCCTTGACGACCGGCGCACGCCTCGTCCCTACCATCTCCGATGTGCTGGAGGCCAGCATATTGCAATGTACCCCCAAAGACCAAGGAATGAAACAATCAGAACTCAACAAATTCGCGCCCGGATCGTTTCTATTTTTCCTCGCGTTCACGGCTCTTGTCGCAATCGTTTCCGTATTGACCGGTTCGTTTGCAGGGGTTCAGCTTCGGAGTCTGCTCACCATTATTATGATTTTGCCCGCCAGTATTTGTGCAGAACTCTGGCAGTGTTTTCTGTTGACCTCTACTTTTTACACGCTGCCGGGATGGGCTATGACAAAATCAACTTTACTGAAGCCAAGTTGGCGTTGACATCATGCTTGTGATAGTCACTGTTCCTGTTGGAATATTTCTTCGCAAGGCTGCTCATAATGCTTTTTCGGATGTCTTCACTCCTGTGTTGGAAAGAGATGGTCATGGCTTTAGGTTCCTCAGGGCGTAATCTTTCTTTCGCCAGAGGGTCAATTGTAACCCGGCAACAACCGGCCCCACACCCCCAAAGGCTTCAGCCAACTCCTACTCGAAGGGCAGACTATTCCCGGTCTCTCCTACGGCGGAAACCCATACTGCCCGGCGATGGCCCCCGCCGTCTGTTGTTATGCCACTTTGAATTTCTGGTGCCTCTTGGAATGATCGTCTATGCGACGGCAGACTCCGTCCACTACTATGACCCGATGGGTGTGCAATACAGGCACTTAAAAGCACTTACACACCGCGCTTTCTCACCATCCTTGCGAAATCGGACCCAGGTACACCTTTCAAATAACCAATCAACTACAAAGAACCTTGGTGCTAAATAGATAGTTTGTGGCAGGAAGGGCAGGAAAGGAAAGAAAAACCAGCCGGCGCCATTGATACAAAGCGCCGACTGGTAAATTGCCGGTTACGTGGACAATTCAGGCTATTACAAATCGACAAAGTCGAAGAAGAAAATACGGTAGATCGTTAAGAAACAATAAATCGCCGATTCTTTTCCGTGCTATTTACAGTTGATTGTCGATGCCTTACTGCGCCTAACACTCCACGCTGGCAAACTACTGCTTCTGTAACTGACAGAGTAAGCCCAAACGAACAGAGATCCTCTACTGGTTAATGCTGTCCCTCAAACTCCTGATGCCGGCGTTCCTCGATTTCTCGATGCTTCTGGTCACGGGCTTCGTCAGCGGCTCGATGTGCCTCATCCGCGACTCGGTCAGCTTCTTGGTGGGCCTGATTAGCGGCTTCGTCGACCTCTCGATGCTTCCGGTCACGAGCCTCGTCAGCCGCTCGATGCGCCTCATCCGCGGCTCTATCAGCTTCCTCATGCTCCTGCCGAAACTGATCGGCTATCGCTCTATGTCTTTCCTGTCTTTGATGCCGGTGTTGACGGTCTGCATCTACGGCGGCGTGGAAAGCCTCCTCTAATTGCCCAATCAACTCGTGAATTCGACCAACATCCCCATTTTCTACCAAATCGCCAAGTTCGTCATGAAGCACCGCCCGTGCATTGTCTACGGGTTCCCAGTGCGGCGGGGGCCCTTCACCGTGGTCTTCAGCTGCAACAGGGAGTGCGCTGATGCCGATAGTTAGGACGAACAAATGCGTAAGATTCCTCATCTGCCTTCTCCTTATTTATCCTACATTAACTGCGCCCAAATCTCAACTGATAGCCTATAATATGTATGGCTCCTTCGTTAATAGTTGTGATGGAGATCACATATTTACGGAACTGCCGCTTTTAGATAGGAGCGGAATTCGAGGCATAAAATGAAGGTAGATTTACTAACTACCTCTTATTAAAGTCGGAATTTTGCCCTGCTCAGGCAAGTTCTGATGTCACATGCCCGGCGATTTATGTTATTCCCTACCGTCGGCTCGGGGTAGGTCGATGTAGCTAATCGCGCCCCCTGCGCCAGCATTAGCGTGACGATGACCTCGCGCTAATGTACCTTAGGCGCCGCCTGACGA
>CAZWTI010000056.1:0-18843 GCA_964637065.1 uncultured Puniceicoccaceae bacterium | reverse complement strand
CTCAGCCCCGACGGCAAGAAACTCTATGTTGTTGCGGGGAACATGACGCGTACTCCAAATCACGAAAGCTCGCTCGTCCCTCCCGTTTGGCAAGAAGATCAATTACTGCCCAGAATGCCGGATGCTCGCGGGCATGCTCGGGGGACTATGGCTCCCGGTGGTTGGATTGCGCGAACGGATTCGGAGGGAAAAAAGTGGGAATTCGTCACTACTGGCTTTCGTAATACCTACGGCATAGCTTTCAACCAAGATGGCGAACTCTTTGGGTACGACTCTGACATGGAATGGGATGCTGGTGCTCCATGGTATCGTCCAACCCGAATTTGCCACGCTGTTAATGGAGGCGAGTTTGGTTGGCGCAATGGTTCCGGCAAGTTCCCTCCATACCATGCAGACACTCTACCAGCCGTTGTCGACATTGGTCCGGGGTCGCCCACCGGCGTTACGTCCGGCGTCGGCACAAAGTTTCCCGCAAAGTATCAATCGGCCATTTATGCCCTTGATTGGACCTACGGATCTATTTGGGCCATCCACTTGCAACCCAAGGGTGGAAGCTATGTCGCAACCCGTGAAGAATTTATCGGCGGCAAACCACTTCCTGTTACTGACGCCGTTGTTCATCCGAAGGAGGGCGCACTGTACTTTGCCGTGGGCGGTCGCGGAGCCAAGTCCTTTCTCTACCGGGTGACTTATGTAGGAAAAGAGTCTACGAATCCAGTCTCCGGGAAGAACGAAGGAGGCTTGGTCGAACGAACTTTACGGCGGAAGCTCGAGGCTCTTCAGCGTCCCGGCAACGCAAACGATCTCGCCACAATTTGGAAGAATCTCGGGCACGAAGATCGTTTCGTGCGTAATGCGGCCCGCATTGCTCTTGAACACCAACCTGTGGATACTTGGGCCAAAAGGGCTCTTTCCGAGAAGGAACCACAAACACTTCTGTCCGCCATTACATCTCTTGCTCGGAATGGGTCTTCCGACCTGCGAGATGGGACTCTTGAATCCCTTGCTCGTCTTGATTGGGTTAAGCTCAATGAGATGCAACAGTTGCATCTGCTTCGTGATTATGCCCTTGCCTTCATTCGTCTCGGTCGCCCGAATCCCAAGCAAGCTTCAGCAATTGTCGCCAAACTGGATCCACATTATCCTGCAGGGACCGATGCCCTAAACCGTGAGCTTTGCTCCGTCCTTACTTATCTGGAGGCGCCATCAGTTCCCGCCAAGACTATTCCAATGCTGGCTCAAAACCGAAACGAACTGGATGAATATCTCGATGAAAGTCTTCTTGTTCGCAGCGGCTATGGACGCGCCTTTCAAGCCACGATTGATTCTCGTCCCGAAAAGCAACAAATCTATTATGCTTATTGTCTTCGAGTGGCTAAAGCCGGTTGGACGCCGAGTTTGCGTAGGAGTTTCTTCAGTTGGTTCAACAATGCTAAGCGTTTTCGAGGTGGACCCAGCTTTTCCGGGTTCCTAAACAACATCCGCAAGCAAGCTCTCGGCAATGCTCCTCAGGCTGATCGCAGCGCACTGGGTTCACTAAATGATAAACTGACGACTAATGCGCCGGTCGAACTTCCCCGAGCCAAGGGTCCCGGACGCATATGGACGACTGATGCCGTAGCCAAGTTGGTTGCTGATGGGGGACTAGCTAAACGCGACCTCAAGAATGGTCATGCGATGTATCGTGCGGGACTGTGTGCCAATTGCCATCGTTTTGGGAATGAAGGCGGTCTCGGCGGCCCTGACCTGACTGGTGTGGGTGGACGTTTTTCGGTGCGTGACCTGGCCGACGCCATTCTCAACCCGAACAACGTTATTTCCGATCAATACCATAACAGCCTCCTCACCCTAAAGGACGGGGCGGAACAATTGGGTCGAATCCTAGGCGAGGAGGATGGTAACTTGTTGCTGATGCCGACTCCCATGGCTCCGGACCACGTTCTCAGGATCCCAAAGACGGACGTCAAGGTGACCAAACCATCCAAGATTTCTTCCATGATGCCTGGACTCATCAATGCCATGAATCCCGAGGAAGTTCTTGATTTACTTGCTTTTCTCAGTTCGGGCGTGAAGTGATTTGATTTTTTGGTCTTTCCTTTTCCAAAGGCTTTAAGGCTTTTCACCCGTAATCTTTTCCCCTGTTCCTTGGTTGCATTCTAAGTAATGTTGTCGGACAGTGAATTAAATAGGTCATGTCTCAACCGATAATTGCCCCAAGAATTCCAAGGCGCGGTAAACCCCCTCTTTTGTGTGGTGCGGCATTAATTCTCTTTGGGGCAAACCTAGTTGCCGGCACACTTTTGACGGAAGATGCGGAATCCGCATCCCCAGACGTGACCTTGGTTACTTCCGGAGAATATTCGGCAGTCCAGTCCGATCTTGTTCCACAAGGCAACAAGGCTTTTTCCCTAGGGCATATGATTAGTGACACTTCTGATCAAAGCATCACTCTTACGACTACTTTTTCACCTACGGCCAGCACCAATCTTTATTTTGAAAGCAAACTTGGTTGGGCCAGTTCCTCTCAAGTTGCTTTTGTGGAAATAAGTACTGATGGAGGTTCGACTTGGACTTCCATATGGAACCGAGCCGGAACAAGTGATGCCGGAGAAAGCATGTTCAGTCTACAGACCTTGAGTCTTGTGTCATTTGCGGGAAAGACTGCAACCTTGCGCTTTCGCTTTTCCTATTCCAGCGGCAGCTTCTATCCCAAAAGCAGTACTGGAGTTGGTTGGTATTTTGATAATGTCCAGATTGGCGATTCGTTCGTAACGCGGGAATGGTCAATTGGTAGCCCCACTGCCCAGGAACAACTTGTCATTGAACTCTTGAACAGGGCGCGTTCGGATTCCCAAGCTGAACTTCAACGTCTTATCAATACCACGGATGAAGACACTCTCAGCCAATATGATGCTTGGGCAGTGGACTTGAACATACTTACTAGCCAGTTTGACGGTAGCCAATATGGTCCAAAGGCACAGGAAGCGGGACAAACGAATGCGATTCCTTCAAGTATGCAACCCTTGGCCCCGAATGCGAAGCTCACTGCCGCCGCTCGCCTACATTCGCAAGACATGTTTCAAAATCAATTTCAAGGGCATGGGAGCTCGAGTGGAGCCATTTCACCGAATCAACCTGGAGACAGTTCCGGTCAACGAGCCACTCACCAAGGTTTTTCCTACAAAAGCATTTCGGAAAATGTTTCCGCCTACAGCAGCAATGCTTGGAACTCGCAGGCGGGGTTCATCGTTGATTGGGGCATAAGCGGGAGCACGGGCGGTCAGTATGGTGGCATGCAGGATCCTCCCGGCCATCGATTCAATGTTTTTGAGGGAACTGCGAGGGAAGTCGGTGTGGGTATACTTGAAGGGTCAAATGGTAGCGTTGGCCCCTACTTGGTCACTCACAACCTTGGTGTTGAGCAGAATTATGATCAGCCATTTATCACAGGAGTGGCCTTCTATGACATTGATGGAGATGGCTTCTATAGCGCCGGGGAGGGGATCGGCGGTGTTACGGTGAAAGTCCAAGGAGGTGTTTATCATGCGGTGACACCCGATTCGGGTGGTTTCGCCATGCCTCTAACCTCCAACGGTAGTTATGCCTGCACTTTCATAATGCCTGATGAATCTTCGGAAACGGAAACCGTTACTGTTTCGAATCTTGAAAATGCCAAACTCGTCATTTCACCGATTTGGTCTGCCACTACCTTGACCAGTCCATCTTCTTTCGTGAGCGGAACGCAAACAACCATCACTACGGCTACCGTCCCCGGAGCAACCTCCTACAAACTGCATGCCTATGAACTTTCGGCTTGGGTCGATTCCTTAACTGCAGAAAGTACCGGCGAGGTAAATGCCACCACTTCCGCAGGGTATTCATTCCGACAATCGGGAATCAAGGCGAACGGTACCTTTGCTTATCGCTTACTCTCAAACTCGGGCGATGACCAGTATCTTGAAATTGATCAGGATGTTCTTTCCAGCGCCACGGGTAAGCTTGCCTGGCAGGATCGCTTGGGGGCGATGTCTTCATTTCAAGAAGCGCGGGTTGAGGTTTCCATAGACAATGGAAAAACATGGACTGTTTTTGACAAGCGTCAAGGTCCAGGAACATCAGGAAATGCCTCCTTCGTCGGTAAGTCTCTCGATTTATCGGCTTATTCGGGTATTCCTATTCGTGTTCGCTTTCGCATCTACAACCCGAACCCGACGCAATACTATTCAAATACCGATGATGGCTTCGGCTGGTATGTTGACGACATTGCTTTTAGCGATTCCGACATCCTTGTTAATGCCGCTTCCCTGACTAGTGTTTCAAGCTCTTGGAATTTCACTTCGGCAGAAAATGCTCGTTATTTTCTTCGCGGCCAAGTCATCAATAATACCAACGAGTATGCCCTCGGCCCTGGTTTTCGTATCGAGGCAACAGAAAATTCAGGAGCGGAAAATTCAGCTCCGGTTCTTACAAACCCAACGGAAGGGGGTATTCTTTCAACAAGTGTGGAGGAAGGAAATCTCTCCATTGTTACTCTTTCCGCCTTTGATGCGAACAATGACCCCGTCACCTTTTATTTGTCTGAAGGTACGAATGAGGATACCGATCACTTTGAAATAAATGCCACTACGGGTGTCCTCTCTTTCCGTAATCCTTCCGAACACGCCAATCCTGATGATGTTGATGGCGATAATGTTTATGTCGTCACCGTTTCCTATACCGATGGAATTGATCCGGCGTCTTCTATTGTAGTTAAAGTTACTGTTACAGCCGCGGTTACATTCAACTTGACCATTCAAGTACAAGGTCAAGGCACTGTGACTGGCGCGGATGCAGGCACCTACAAAAAGGATGCCACCGTTTCCCTTACGGCTAACCCGTCTTCTGGGAATAAGTTTTCAAATTGGATGGGAGATGCTTCCGGGGCTGAAGATACCGTCACTTTGAACATTGATGCCAATAAGGTTGTCACTGCTGTTTTCGAAAAAATCAATGCAGTACCTTTTCTCACAAACACTTTGACTGAGGGAATCTTGGCTTTCTCGATGTCCGAAAAGCAAACGGAAGTCCTCACCCTCACTGCGGATGACGATGACGACGAACCAGTCACGTTCGCCATTGCCGGGACTGACTCGGAGTTCTTCGAATTGAATAACACCACGGGAGTCTTGAGGTTTGTTACTCCGCCCGACTATGAAAGTCCCACTGATGGGAATGCCGACAACACTTATGAACTAGAGGTAACTGTTTCTGATGGGAAAGACACTTCTTCCATCGTTGACGTAGAAATCGCCGTGAAGAATACCGCAGCAGAATTTTCGGCAAATTTAACACTTGCGGCTTATCCGGAAGAAGGAGGAAAAATAACCACGGATAAAGGTGATCTTACTTACGCGGTAGATTCAAACGCTACCATTCTGGGCACTGCCAATTTTGGTTATGCTTTTTCCCATTGGACTGGCGATACCAACAATTCTGCCAATCCTCTTACGATCAAGATGACGGAGAACAAGAGTTTGATTGCTGTTTTTGCCAAGCTTAATACCGCCCCATCACTGACTAACACTTTAGTTGGCGGCATCATTAATGTGGAAATTAATGAAAATAACGCTTCGGCATTTCAGTTCACTGCAGATGACGAAGAACGCGATCCAATCACTTTCGACTTAAACGAGACTGGAGACTACTCACTGTTCGACCTCAACGCCTCCACTGGTTCTTTGACTTTCAAAACGCCGCCTGATTTTGAAGTCCCTTCTGATTCCAACAAAGACAATCTCTATGAACTTTCGGTTAAGGTTTCCGACGGCAACGCTACTTCCCTCTCCACAACCGTTAAGATTTCCGTTGTTGATCTTGCCGAGAACGAATGGATTTTTGCCGAGGATAAGGGAAGTGACTGGCGCTCCCTTGCCTGGTTTGGAAACTACTATGAAACTAGCTCAGGATGGATATACCATGAGGATCTTGGGTGGCTATATCGCACGGGCGACGTCACCTCCCACATTTGGTTTTATGATCCCGAACTCAAATCCTGGCTTTGGACTGCCTCGAGTGTTTACCCTTACTTCTACAGCGAGGGAACTGCCGAGTGGCTATACTATGAGCGTGGCTCGAAAAGGCCTCGGAAATTCTACAACTTCAACAGTGGGGAATGGGTGGAATCTCCCGCCCAGTAAACCTGAAAACTAGAAATGTTTTGCTGTACAACGATCCCGTCCGTCCCAGACAACTGAATTCCAGCTACTTTTTTTTCTTGTCGAGGAGTCCGAGCAGACCACCTGACTTTTTCTTGTCGTCTTTTGTCTTAGAATCCTTTTTGCCCGTTTCAGTTTGAGGGTTTGTACGAGCCTTGATGGCTGCAGCCTCTTCTGCCGTGACCCACATGTGGACATGGGCCTTCTCAACGGTTAGTACGTAGTTGCGATTGAGGGTAAATCCATAGGTCTTGAACATAAGCTTGTTGTTTTCATTGAGCTTTCCTTGGAGAGTCTCCAATTGCTTCTTCAATTCTGCATGCTTTTTCTCATCCTGCTCGTTCTGAAGTTTAGAAAGGAGTTGTACGGCAAGGGCTCGCTGCTGTTGGACTAGCTGGACGTTTTTCTGGAATTCGCGGTTGGATTCGATGGTATTCAGGGAAGCGACTTTTACTAGTTGTAGTTTTTGCTGAGGTGCTACAGCAGGTGCAGGTTTTGCGGCCTTGTCCTGTCCGAAGATTAAGGAAACTGTGACGAGCGAGAATGCCGATAAGGCAATGAGTAGTATATTTTTCATGGTTGTTTAAAGTAGGTTTGTTCAAAGTTTCTTGTTTGCTGATGACGAGATTTCCTTGGGAGATAGTTTGCGAATGCGGATGTCACGGAGGACGCCCTTGGTAGCGTAGGTACAGAATCCTAGTGGGGCGGAGAGCTCGACCTCCCCGGAACGCATGCTTACTTTTCGGTTGTCGATTTCACAATCTACGATCTTCTTCTTGTCGAGCCATGCCTCGAACTTGGCCTTGGTAACGCGAAGACGGACATCGTACCAATGATTCTCTTGAAATACATAAACGTCCCCCGTTTCATTTTCCGAGGCATCGAAATCGTCTAGACTGGAGATGCCCACCAAGGCACCTCCCCAACCACCAAGAATCAGAGTGGCATTGGAATCCAAGTATGGGAAGGTGAGACCGCAGAAAAAATCACCACCTTGGGCCCGCTTTGCGGAGAGGGCAATCTCGTAGTCTATCTTTGGGTAGTCATTCTTTCCTATCCAATGTACTCCCGTTAGTTCAATGCCCATGCCCAATACGAGACTGCCGTTCTCGTCTATTTCAACTTCTCCTTTTCCTGCAAAGTCCGTCACCATCCATTTTCCAAGTTTTTTGCCGTCGAACAGTGATTGCCAAGGTGTATCCAAGGCGTTTTTCTTACTAATGGTTAGGCAGCCAAAGGTAGTGAAGAGTGCACTTCCAAGGGCAAGAATCATCAGGGGGGTTTTCATAGGCCGGTAGATTGCTAATCTCTGAAGATGACTTAAACTCCGTAGTCTTTCAAATGAACAAGGGCTTCGGCAACGATATTCTCGATACTGTCATTTATTTGCAAGGTGATGGCATTTTCGTTTTTGCCGGGAGGTTCCAAAGCCTCAATCTGGCTTCCGAGGAGTTTTGGACCGAAGAAATGCCCTTTTCGATTACTAATTCGTTTCTCCAGCAAAGATCTTTCTCCCGCTAGATGAAGGAAGATTACCAGTCTCGAAAAGTCACTCAGGTAATCCCTATGTTTCTTTTTTAGGGCTGAGCATGATAGAACGGTTCTGCCGGGTTGAATTTCCATGGCCTCCCTCAAGGCGATCATCCATCCCTCTCGGTCCTCGTCGTTCAAGGGTACGCCCGAACTCATCTTGGTTATGTTGGCAGAGGGATGCAATGCATCGCCTTCCAGGAATGGACAGCCCAATCGTTTGGCCAAAGCAGTACCGACGACCGTTTTGCCGCAACCGGAAACACCCATAACGACAAGGATGGGCGGGAGCGATGCCATCGTAGTCTGCTTACTTGGCAATCTTTGGCCGTTGGATCACTTCGATCTCGTATCCCTCAGGAGCGTCGACAAATGCAAAAACGGATCCTGACGAGCCTTGTGTGGGACCGTCGCTGAACCCTACGCCAAGAGAGTCGATATGTTTGCCAAAGTCATTCATGTCCTCAACCTCAAAGGCAAGGTGCATAAGATCCTCTTGCACCTTTACGGGACCCGACTGGGGATAATATGTAATTTCGATTTCTTCCTCACTGTTGGGTACGGCAAGGAAGACGAGCTTGGATCCGCGTGGCGACTCGTGGCGTTTGGTAACTTCGAGACCGAAGACGTCTTGATAGAAGGAGACGGTGCTTTCAAGGTCATCGACCCGCATGCGCGTGTGAAGAAATTTTGTGACTATTGACATTCTAAATGACGGGCGAGAATTTGTTTCTTGTTGCGAGATGTAGAAGGATTGTGCCTGAACTTATCGGCTCCGGACACACCACATCCCTACTCGAAAGAAAAGGTGATTTTCTCTATGCCGGCTGTAGCGCAGGCATTCAGGACGCTAATGGATGCTTGGTGCTCGGCAATTCCCGATGATTCGATCTGTACCTTCAACTCCGCTTCATCCTTTGTTCTGGCACCGGTTGCAATCAATTGATCGCGCATACCCTTTTGCGTCTTCAGGTTGGCAACGAGATCGGGCATCTCCAAATTGCTGCCGTCCTCGATTTCAGAACCATTAAGAATTACTTCTCCGTAATCACCGATGGCGACGCTCAGCATCGGCATGGGTTTGATGTCGGTGTTCTCTGGTTTGCCCGGGAGCGTGATGGAAAGTTCGGCTTCGGGCTGCTTCAACATGGTGGTGACCATGAAATAGATCAGAAGCAAGAATGTGACGTCGATCATGGGGGTAAGATCAACTCTGTCTTCTTCGCGTAGTAGTTTTTTGAAAAATTCCATATCGGTGAAATTCCCTCTACGTTCAGCTTCCGCTTTGCCAAGTGCCGAAAATGACGTCGGCCTTACCCGCGTTTCCGATTTCCTTCAAAACATCCTGCACAAGGGAATGAGTAATATTCGGATGGACACGAAGAAAAACTCCCCACTTCGGGTTCTTCAGGACATAGAAACCCACTTGGTTTAAGTCGATCTCTTGTTCGCCCCAATAGAACTTCTGACCATCGGGAGTATCGTCGATTGTTATGATTGTCCGAGGTGGTGGTTGTTCCTTGACTGCTGATTGACTGGCGATAGCCATTTTTTCGAGTTCGACGTATTGTTCCGATATACGTTGGGCGACGACAAGAAAGAACACAATCAATAGAAACACGACGTCGATCATCGGCGTCAAATCCGGAGCGTCGTTGCTTTCCTCGACTTGAAACCCCTTCATTAAGAGTCCTGTTGCCTATCCGAAGTCTTTGGAGGGTGGAGGAAGTGGGTGTTCAGCCGGGGGCGGGCGGCACATCAGGCATCGGAGGAGGTAATCCCTCGTCTTCAGCATAATATTCTTCACCTGTGCCTCCTTCTTCATCGAAACCTCCTCGAGCAGCACGAACGAGGGTGAATACCATCTCTCCAGCAACTCGGTTGACCTCGGCTGCAATTGTCCCGAACTTTGTCTTATAGATGAAATAGGCGATTAGTGTGGGAACGGCGGTTATCAAGCCGGCGGCAGTCGTCCACAGAGCACTAGAAATATTACCGGCCATCTGCTTGCTGGATTCGCCTCCCATGCCGGATTCCGTCAATACGTTGAAGGCTCCAATCATGCCCGTCACGGTGCCAAGCAATCCAATCATGGGAGCGATGGAACCGATAGTGTTTAACATGTTGATCCAAACATAGGGCTTCGACAACTCAATTGCGGAAGCTTCCTCAAGGCCTTTCTCGATTGAGTCGGTATCAAGTTCGTCATCCTGAATGCGGTCCAGACCGGCTTTAAGAACAGAGGTTACAGGCAGTTTGTATTGTTCGCAAAGAGCTCTGGCTCCATCTATGTTCAGGCGGCTCACCTCCTGCATGATTGGTTCAACCACGTCTTCCTCCACAAAAGCCTTTTTCCGTATGGCGATGCCATTGTAGATGATCAAGGTAATGCCGCCCACGATCATTAACAGAAATGGAATGAGGAAGGTCCAGCCCAGCGAATCCATGAGCTGGGTGCCGAACGACTTCGTTTGTTGGGCGTGGGCCATTGTGGCGAGCATACCCGGACAAATGAAAGCATAAGCCGCAAATGCGGACAAGAAGGTACGGAAACTACCGATTTTCATAATAATTGGATGTTTTGCCAAATGTCTAAGGTTGTCGGATATGGCTTTATGGTCAAATACGTAAAAATAATTCAGGAAGGTGGAAGAGCAGCCATGCGTTTCTTGCTTTCTGCGGCCCATGGAGAGTTCTTATAGAAGACGTCCACCTGTCTGTATACGTTGCGGGCGGCTTCGTTGAGATTGAGTTTTTCGTAGGCGTCTCCGGCCATCATCAACGATTCAGGCAACCAGTCCAGTCCCACGCGTGCCATCACTATACCTTCCGTAACTTCGAGGACGGACTCCCTGTAAAAATGTTCCGCTTGCTCCTTGTTTCCTTGTGCTTCGTAGCGTCGGGCGTATTGAACCCGAACCAAAGCCCGCAAAAGCTTATACAAGGAATATTCGTTGGTTTGCCGCTTCGGTGGATTCTCGGCCATTTTCCTTAACCCCTGATCGGCTGTGTTAAAAGCCTTGCTGGCTGCTGCTGCGTATTGAGGGTTGGAGGCGGCGTGGGGCGCATACACCTCATACATCTTCAGGTGGCAATAAAGCGGCCAAATCCCAACGATATTTTTCAAGGGGCTGTTGGGGGTCTTTTGCAAATTCGCTCCTAGCCTAACATAGGCTTCGATTGCGTATTGGTAGAGCTTCTTCTTTCTGAGAGTATCGCAAAGTTCCTTGTATGCTTCATGGTCGGCCCCGTTGTTGCGGATGTTCACTTTGGCCAACAGAACCCTGACGTGTGGAGCTGCCTTAGGATTTACGGCAATCATTTTGCCCGCCAAATCCAAGGCGGCTTCCGAAAACTCTCGATATTCATAATCGTCAAGTCTCTTGAGGTTCAGTTTGTAGAGGAGACTCAGGGCTTCGTTGTATTGCTCCATTGCGATAAGAGCTTGAACGTAAATGAGGCAATTATCGTGAATCGGCAGGAACTCCGGATTGA
The DNA here is from genome assembly GCA_964637065.1 of uncultured Puniceicoccaceae bacterium. Taxonomy (GTDB): domain Bacteria; phylum Verrucomicrobiota; class Verrucomicrobiia; order Opitutales; family Seribacteraceae. Next base: position 7,624 of record CAZWTI010000056.1, on the reverse strand, counting down.
TCTCATGAAAAGGAAATACTTTGTACATGATAGGTCGAACGGCGGCCAGAACCTTGAGATCGTACTGTTCGTCGGCTAGTTTCTTGAGGTCTTTTTGCGTTTGGGCAGGGAATTGATATTCAAAACGAGCGATTTTGTTCCTAGTCTTAAGTTCCCGCAAATTGTAGTCGGACTGGCTGGTCTTGATGGTTCCCTTCGTATCGTCAACCCTGAGCAACTGGGTCGGCATTGGTTTCGGATTGTTGAGAAAGTAGACCTTGATTGGCAAGCCGTTGGGACTTGCATAAGTCTTGAAGTAGTCTTGCCCGAAAAGCGAACCACTCGAGACGACCAATATGAGAATCAAAGCGTTAATGGTCGTGTTCATTTGTACTTCCCTGCCCATAAATTATATTGTCTTTCCACTTTCGACACCTGGTCTGGCTTCCCCGCCTGCTCGAAGCATCGAATTGCCTGAAGGTAAGCTTTGTCCGCCCAATCGACGGCACTGGGAAAATTCAGGGCGGTGTCCATATAGTAATAGGCGGCCCCTCCCACATCGCTTTGGGCGAATTGACACTGACCCATCATGAAGGATGATTCCGCACGAAGTTCCAAGGGCATCTCGTCGTCGTTTCGCACTCCCTCGAAGGCGGAGAGAGCTCGACTGTAGGCATTCTTGTCCCGATCATTCTTTCCCACCTCGAAGTAGGCTCTCCCCATCCGTATGTTTGCGGTCCCGGCCAGTTCGTGCCATGAAGAGTTTGCCAAGGCTTGGTCGAAGTGATTGGCGGCGGCCCTGTAGTCACGTTCTCGCTCACTTGCCTCGCCGAGGACGTAATGGGCGTCGAAAAGGAATTCGCCGCCAGTCTCTCCATATATGTTTACCAAGCGTTCCATTGCTGCAACTGCATCTTCAGTTTGGTTTTGGGATAATAGTTTTCGGGCCATCCAGACCAGTACTCCGGGGCTGGCCGAAGCGAAGTCGCTGCGTTGAGGGGTGTAGGTGCCCGGAACGGGGGCTCCCACCTTGTCCAGCATGGCTCGCATTCGGAGAGCCAAAGTTACTGCTCCTGCTCCTTGGGCAGCTTCAAACGTAGAGCGAAAGGTTTTGGCGGGCGAAAGATCCAGTGGGAAATTGCCACGCAACTTTTCGTATTTCTTGCGGTAACCGGCTATTGCCCCTTTTGCCTTGTCGTTGGTATATATTGTTGTACGGGAACGAACCACAACATCGTAAACGGCAGGATCCAAACCTTCGAATTGGGAGTTCAGCCAAGGCAGCAATTTTCGGCGATTCCCTAGGATTTCCTCGACCGTTCCCGTAATGGTGGATTCCGCCCCTTTTCGATCCTTGTATACAAAGGAAATAGACTCTCCACGGTTCCCGAGAGTTTTTAGGAGTTCGAGAGTTTTGCCGTACAACTTGTCGTAATGTTCATATTTCTCGGAGTAAATCTTGAGGATTTCATCCACGCCAACGCTTGCAGGATCGTTGCCGAATTTCTTTATGTCCTTGTGGTAAAGATCCAACATTTCAGACGGGCGCCCCTGTTTTTCACAAGCCGTTCCTATCTTGCGGGTGGCTTGGGATGCATCGGCCGCTTCGTCATCACCGTATTTTTTTATGTAATCACGGAAAAGTTTTTCAATTGTCTCGTAGATGGTCTTGGTAGTGACACCGTAGAGTTCGTCCCAGTCGACGCCATTGTCACTATTTAGGTCTGCCTCCGAGAAGGGCTCGAGTTCCGCCAAACCACTTGATGAATATTCACTGCTCTCGAGAATTTCGTTCTTGTTAGCATCAAACGAAAGGTAGTGATTGACGTGACCTTCGGGATTGTCGGCCACGCTCTCCAGAAGTTGTCCTTCGTTGAATGTGGCGTCTCGAATCAAATTCAAAGTCTGTGTCAACTCTCGAACTTTACCATAATGCATGCGTGACTTCGAGATTTGCTCGTAGCTTGGTTTTTGGTCTCCCGTCAATCCGCTGACGGCCAAGTCCCCCAGACTGAGGTGCGCATCCGGAACCATCGCGTCCTTCGGGTATTTCTTCACGAACTTGTCGAATAGGCGAATGGCGTTCACGTGGTCTTCACTTCCCTGAAAGGCCACGGCCAGACGAAAGGTCGCGTCCTTGGCGTAGTCTTCGGAAGGATAGTGGCGAATCCTGCCGCCATTGGACCAAGCGTCATTTACCTGCTCCTTCCCCGCCGCTACCCCCTTGCCACCACCAACTTTATCGGAAATTCTCCATTCGGAACCATTGTACCAGAGAAAGAATCCATCTCCATCTGCATAAATGGGCTTATTGTTCGAGGCCTCACCAGTAGGCAGATAAACCCCGTTGGGATCAGGGATTGCTTCTGGTTCCGGTTCTGGCTCGGGTTCCTGCGTAGGTTCGGTTTTAGGCGTACTTGGGGTTTGAGCTTTCTTCGACGTATTATCTTCCCCTTTCGGAGGAACCGGAGCCTGTGGAGTCTCGTCGCCACCGCATCCGTTAAGAAACAGGGCCATGACAAGGGCCGAGGCAATAGCCAAGAGATTTCGGTTATCCATCGGGCGATTCCTCCGGTTCTTCGGGTGTGGTCTCGGTCCCGTTTGCATCGGGTTTCTCCTCTTCCGGAGTCTTGGGAGCGGAAGGTTCCCCTGAATCATCGAGCGAAGCATCTCTAACAGGTAAACCGGTTACGTTCGCTCCCACCACTGCTCCGAGTAAGGGTTTTGCCTCATTGAACTTGCCTGTGGCCAATAAGGCTAGACCGCTGAAATAATGGGCCGGAGCCATTGCGGGACTCTTGCTGAACTTCATGTTGTTTACATACCCTTTGCCGGTATTCATGACGCCATTTTCGTAACCTGCGAATTTCTCGAGCAAGGCACCGAATTTTTTGCGTTCAAAATAAACGGCTCCCATCATGTTGATGAAATCACGCGAATAACGGTGGTTTGGCATAACCTCAAGAAACCTGTCGCAAAGGTCGAAGAAACGTTCGAAATGCTCCTCAGCCGCTTTCTGTGCGATCTCGGCCCTGTTGCGGTCCTTTGTGGATATGGCTCCGTCCAGTGACTTGGCGATTTTATCCTGCGTCTTCGCTTCTGCGCGATAGGCATTTGCCATGATGAATGTGACGTCGGCCCGAAATTGCTTCCAATCTTCGTTGGCAAGGTATTCCTCACCCAATTCAATGGATTTTTTCTGATTTTTGACGCCGTTTGCAGATGAAAAGGCGGCGTAAATGAAGTTCTCGGCGCTCTCGTGCTTCGGGAAGTCTTTGTAGAGCCAGTAAAAGGACCAAAAAGATTCCCAATCACGCTTGGTTTCCTTAAAGTTTTCCGCCTTTCGCCACCTTAAAGTGGTAGTGTAGGAGGGAACCTTTTTGACTTGTTCCATTCGGCCCGAGGCATTGGTGACCTTCATGGCCAAGTCGTTGATCCTATCCTTGAGGATTGCGACTCGACGGCGGGGAAGGAACTTTCCGCGCAGGGCCAAGTAGTTCTGCAAAGAAGTCCATTCGGTTTTCAGCTGTTTGTGCCTTTCGGTATAGTAATTCTTTATTTCCTCGGTCGTCATCGTGAGAGCGTAGAAAAGGGACGCTTCAACTTGTCGATCTTTTGCCTTCAATTGCTCTGCGCCTTGCATCAAGTTTACATTCAGGCGTAAATCGTAGCGTGCCGGCGTGTCTCCGGAAAGACGGGGTAGAAGCGGGAATACATCGTCCACACGCTTATTAACGACATACATCTCGACTAGACAGGAAACGGCATAAGCAGCACGATCTTCATCCTTTGCCTTGTCGGCATACTTTAGTAAATCCTGAAAAGCAGGTCCGCCACGAGCCCAATTTTGCTTGATGTGGTAGCACTGGGCGCGACCATGGTACAGATTCATCAGTTCACTGCGTTTGAGGATTTGCTTTCGATAGGGCTTCTTTTCATCAAGCAGGGTTTCGATTACCTTGGCCGCCTCTTCCCATTCATGTAGGGCTCGTAAACAGTCTGAACGCTTCTGCATAGCCAAAACGGCCTTGGGATCGTTGGGAAATTTCTCGGCAAAGAAACCAAAGGCCGCCGCCGCCTTGCCCAGAAAACCTTCTTTCCCAGTTTTGGCAAAACTTTGCAGATAACCGACGCCACGAACGAATCCGAATTGCTGCAGAATCTTTGCCACGGCAGGATCTTTTTCGTTCTCGAAGCGAACTTCTAGTTCATCCAGATACGGTGCAGCTCCGGCAAAGTCCCCACCGGCAATTTGCTCTTGCGCCTTGGAAATGACTTGCCGCAACGGCATATCCTCCGGCTTCTGCCCCATGGAAAATGAATAAAGCAGGACAAGGCTTGCCACAGGCAATATAGTGCGGCTTTGCCTTGCGATTCTGGCTAACAAATGTCGGAGGGTAGAAATTGGTCCTTTATTTTCCATTGGGCTGATGGACAGGTTTAGAGATGAAATTGCACCACTTCCTTTCCCGCAAGCCTTTTCTGGTTGATCGAATCGACAATGCCTGTCTCTTGAAATCGACTTATTCAACGCAGCAGGGGCAGTCCGCGACTAAATGACCAGGGGAGATTTCCCTGAGGGAGATTTCGCCTTTTTTGCTTTGTTCGTAATTCGGAGCCGAAACACGATGCCCGAAGGCACAACCCTGTGGTGGATTGATGGGGGAGGGGACGTCGCCTTCCAGTGGTTTGTGTTCTCGCCGGATACTTGGGTCGGGTATCGGAATCGCGTTGATGAGAGCCTTGGTGTAGGCGTGCCGAGGATTGGCGTAAAGCTCCTCCGCAGGAGCCACTTCCATGATTTTACCCAAATACATTACGGCGATTCGGTCGGAGACATGTTTCACCACGGCGAGATCATGAGCGATAAACAGGTAGCTGAGCCCCAGATCACGTTGCAGATCCATCAGGAGGTTGAGTACTTGGCTTTGGATGGAGACGTCCAGTGCGGAAACAGGTTCGTCGAGGACTAGTAGGTCGGGGTTCACTGCAAGTGCTCTCGCAATGCCAATTCGCTGGCGCTGTCCGCCTGAGAATTCGAAGGGGTAGCGAGATGCCGCCGACTTTGGGAGACCGACCTTCTCCAGCAATTCGCCGGCCTTTTTTCTGCGTTCGTTTCGATTTGCACAAATTCCTTGTATTAAAAAAGGTTCTTCGAGGATGGAACCTACCGTAAGCCGGGCGTTTAGAGAATCCACGGGATCTTGAAACACCATTTGGGTATCCCTGCGGTATTCCTTGAGATGCTTTCCCTTTAAGGAATCAATTGCACGTTTCCTGAAAATTATGCTGCCTGCCGTTGGTTTGACCAGACGGACGATGGCCTTGGCTACGGTGGATTTGCCGCAACCCGACTCTCCCACCAATCCTAGGGTTTCTCCTTTCTCGAGGTTAAAGCTTACACCGTCCACTGCCTTGCATGAAGTGATGGCTCGGCGAAATACGCCGCCAAGAACCGGGAAATGTACCTTCAGGTCCTTGACCTCCAAAAGATTTTCTTTTTCGTTCACGATCCTGTGCAGACTGGACAGGCTTCATCCCAATGTCCTGTTGAAACCTCTTTGAAGGGTTGACGAGTATGAAGAAGTTCAATCGGATGCTCGAGACCGCTTCTAGGAGCAAATCTACACCCTTGTTTGAGCTCGGAAAGTCCGGGAACCATGCCCTCGATGGCTTCTAGCCTTGTCTTTTGAGTCCCGTCGAGACGGGGGATGGAAGTGAGAAGACCTCGAGTATAGGCATGTCTTGGCGAACGAAAAAGCTCTTTGACCGAAGCTCTTTCCACGATGCGACCCGCATACATGACACAGACCTCGTCACAGGTTTCGGCTATCACGCCTAGATCATGCGTGATTAGCAGGACGGAAGAACCCAGGTCTCTTCGAAGACGGTCCAATAGATCGAGAATCTGAGCTTGTACGGTAACGTCGAGGGCTGTGGTCGGTTCGTCGGCTATTATGAGCCGTGGTTCGCAGGCGAGTGCCATGGCTATTACTATTCGTTGTCTCATTCCGCCTGAAAGCTGGTGCGGATATTCGTTAACGCGGGTTTTGGGTGATGGTATGCCCACCTTGTGCAGCATCTCGACAGACTTTTCCATGGCTTTGGTTTTACCGATGTCTTGATGCAACCTAAATACCTCAGCGAGTTGGTCGCCTATCTTCTTTACGGGATTGAGAGCTGACATGGGTTCTTGAAAAATCATGCCGATTTCGTTGCCGCGTACGTTTTGCATTTCGTTCGGCGAAAGGTTCAGGAGGTTTTTCTTCTCGAAGACAATGCTTCCGGAAAGAACCTTTCCCATAGGTTTCGGGAGGAGTCGCATGACGGAGAGGGCGGTCACGCTTTTCCCGCAACCGGATTCTCCGACAAGCCCCAACGTTTGACCTGGTGAAACCTCGAGATCCACGCCGTCAAGCGCCTGTACTTCTCCTTCGTCAATGTCGAAGGAGACGGACAAGTTGCTTATCTTCAGGAGCGAGTCCTTGGCATTTGTGGTCATTTTAAGAGAAAATGGAAATGGACTGGTCTTCAATCACTCTTGTATTTATCGTAGATTCGGACGGTAGGTTCGTCTGATACCGATTTCTCGGCTTGCTTGGCCTTGATTATTTTTCCCTTTTCTGACTCGTCTATCCAAAAGACATGAAACTCTTGGTAGTCTCGGGTTTCCTTTGGGCCCCAGTCCTTGGGGAAATGAACCCAGTTCCAATGCCCGATGCGCAGCCACGGCTTTTTCCATCCAGGGACGTAGGTGGCGTGCTGGTGCAGCAATTCCGAGAGACGATGCGCCATCTTGGTTATTTCTTCGAGATCCTCGGATTCACGATATTCGTTGATGAGATGGTCGATTTCGCGAACGGCGGTTTGGGTGAAGTTGTTCGTACTGGTCTTTGTAGTGAGGTTAGGCTTCAGGGAGCCATCGGGGAGGTACTTTGAGTCACCGTCCTCAATGTAGGCATTGTCGGAATGGAAGGGTTCCCAGAAGCGGGGAAAAAGTTCTACCGAAACATTGAAAGCCGAAAGGGAGACTTGGTGCTTTTTTTCATTGTTCTTTTTCCATGCGGCGTTGCCCTCGAGCAACTCTAGGTTCAGTTCCACGCCGGCTTTCTTGGCCTCTTCCTTGAGATCAATGAGAACGTCTTCGTAGTGCTTGTTTCCAGTGGTGATGGTGAAGGATAGACGTTCTCCGGCGGTGTTCTGGAGTATGCCATCGGGCCCTCGCTTGGCGAAGCCTGCCTTGGCGAAATGGGAGAGGGCTTTTTCCACGGAAAACTCTCGAGCCTGCAATTTGGGATGACTGCGTGGCCCGTAGCCATCGGCCACAGTCCTCATTCGCTGGAAGTCCCCGCGAAAGATTTTGTCGAGTACCAGTTTGAAGTTCATTGCATGGTGAAAGCCAATGCGTACCTCTCTGTTGTCTAGGGGAGGTTTTTGCGAGTTGATGCGCAGGGCGTAGGATGGGCGAGGAGTCTGGTTGAAGAAGGTGAGTTTCGTGAGGTAGCCGTTCTTCACGATGGGGTGATCGTTGGGAAGTTTCTCGTACCAGAATTCAGTGAGGGCTAGACCGAACATGTCCAGTTCGCCCTTGAGGAAGGTTTCGAAAGCCTTGTTGTAGTCCCGTACTACCGTCACGCGGATGCGT
>CAZWTI010000055.1:0-3046 GCA_964637065.1 uncultured Puniceicoccaceae bacterium | reverse complement strand
AAAGGACATGACTTTTGAAAACGCAGTGCTGGAACAAGTCGCCTTTGCCCATAACAGTCTGGAATCGGGGGGCTCGACAAGGCAGCGCCACCTTTCGGAATGCCTCGCCGAATTGCGGGAGGAAGCCCGGGAACTGATACTTTCCCGATACGAGACGGGGATCACGGTGGGAGACTTGGCCGCCCGCGCAGACTGTACCGTAAAATCCGTCTACAATGCCTTGGCCCGCATTCGCCAAGGTCTTGCCGAATGCGTAAGAAGAAAGAGTACTATTGAAGGAGGAGGTTCAGCATGAGTGAGTCGCCGATGCAATCTTATCGCTTGAGACGAATTCGTGAACTAATCGAGGCTCGGTTTGAGGGATTTTTAGACGAAGCGGGGTTCGAAGAACTTGCCGGATACCTTATCGAAGACCCCGCAGCTCTAGCCGAATATGTGGAGCAAGCTGCTCTCTGGGCAGATTTGCGGAACTTGGCGATGGAGCGAGAAAAAACCTCAAAAGGGAAATCAGACGGAAGAAAAACTTACTTCTTTTCTTTTCCTAAACTCCTCGCCATTTCAGCGGGCTTGGCCGCGTGCATTGCCGCGATTTTCTTTTACTCCTTCACGGAACCAAGTCGGTCAGGCAATACAAGTGCGACAGAGGAAGGAAAAGATAACGCCTTCGCCACTTTGCTCAGTAGTTCGCAAGCTGTCTGGGAGGACTCCGAAGACTTGACGGTGGCTTCGCGACTGCCCGTCCGTAAATTGAGGCTTTTGGAGGGGTTTGCCGCAATTCGCTTGAATGGCGGGGCGAGACTGGCCTTGCAGGGACCGACTGTGTTCGAGATCACTGACCGAAATACCCTCTACCTCCACGAAGGCAAAGCCTTGGTCAGCCTCCGGAAGTATGGCAACGTGACAGTCCATGCCCCCGGATTGACTTTGCGTGATTTTGGCACGGAGTTCGGAATTCTAGCTGCCGGCGGGAAACAGGGCGAAACCCGCTTCGACGTCTTCGAGGGTGCGGTCGAGGTTTCTCCCGAAGGAATTAAAGGTAAAAAACTTACAATGGAGGCCGGGCAAGGTGGACGAACAATTAATGGAGCGGCAGTCGAGCCTGTTTGGGTGGATGTGCTGCCCTATGTTGAATTGACGAATTTTGCTCCTGAAATCTGCGTCTCTTCAAGTAGGCTTGCCAAGACAAAGAGCGTTTCCGGAATCACTGAAGGAATCTTGGTCGAAAAGGGGAAAACCAACCTACTCGGCTTATGGATGGACGTGAGACCGAATGGAGGAAAAGACGTCGGCGAGATTCTCGTACCCGAAAAATTAGCCGACACCTTCTCACATCTTTTCACTTCAAACAGATTGAGGGTCGAGTGGACTAAAAATGAGGACCAAAGCCATCCGATCGCCACCAAAATAAACAACTTGAGGCCAAAAACTGACGAAGGATCCCTAGTTGGAAACATAGTAGCGAAATGGGACGACAACTGGATCGAGATCAAGCCTGTCGTGGGTCCGCTGCGACGTTATCAACCCCGCTGGTTGGAAGGCAGATCCGACTTGAATGCCGGCAGGCTTATCCGACAAGCAAAACTCGGAACCAAGGTTCGAGTCGAATGGATTTACGACGAACGACTGCGACTCGTGAACCTCTCGCCCGTCGATTGAGGGATTTTAATAGAAAATTATACTTGTTATAACTTTCTCGCATATGGATAATAAAAAAATGCTGCCGTAAGCCCATCTAAACTTTCCTTTCCTGACCATGAAAAACAAAAAACTACTATCATTGCTAACTCTCCTTAGCATCTTTCCTTTTTACGACCGTCTCGTTGCGGAAGATGGCGTCACCGAAGGCATCTTGATCGGCAAGGGAGACAACAACAACTGGGTGGACGTTCGCCCTGACGGTGAAACGACGGCCAGTGAGATACTGATCCCATCAAGCTTGGTCGAAACCGTGTCCCGTATTGCAACCCCGAACCGAGTAAAGATCGATTGGACGAAAGCCGATGGAGAAAACCATCCCACCGCCACCGCCGTGCAGAACCTGCGTCCGGCAGAGAATCAGGGAACAGTGACGGGCCAAGTAATGGGCAAGGATGACGACGAGTGGATAGAGATCAAGCCCGCCGATGGTCCGCTGCACCGATACGTGCCGCGTTGGTTGGGCGGCAACGACGGGGGTCTAGATGCAGATGCCAAGCGCCTCATACGCGAATCTGAAGTCGGTTCAAACGTCAACGCAACTTGGGAATACGACGAACGCACACGCTTGGTATTCATGACCAAGATCGGTGGAGAAGGTTCTGCTGAAACCAACCCCGATCAAGATGGCGACGGTTTCCCGAACGACTTGGAAACCGCAGCAGGTTCAAACCCAAGCGATGCCAACAGCACGCCTCCCCTTTCCTATGGACTAGTCGCACACTGGACGTTCAATGAAACGGAAGGCACCGTTGTTGGAGACTCGTCAGGCAAGGATGTTTCAGGCAATTTGGCCGGCATCGGCCCCAATGATCCCTCTCCTTGGGTGGCGGGCAAAATCGGGGGCGCGTTGCGATTGGACGGCTCAGACGACCATGTCGCTTTCCAGAACGCCACGGCCCTAAACGACCTGAAACCCTTCTCGTTCTCAGGCTGGATATACGCGGAAAACGAACAAGGTGGTTACGTCGTTGCCAAGCGTTCGGACACCTCGGGGTACTGGAGAATCTCGTCCAACCCGCAATCCATCACTTGGGTTCGTTCCTACGCAGGAAACAATCATCCATCCCTGACCGGAAACGTAGAGCAAACAGTAAATGGATGGCGACACGTCGTGTTTACTTGGAATGGAGAAAAAACGGGTGAGCATTCCTAATTGTACAACAACGGGAATACATCGACCAACGTCACTCGTACAGAGGGTAACGGCGAAATAATTTCCGATTCCAACAACCTCTTCACCATCGGCAACCGTCCCCAGAACAATAGTTCCTACTTCAAGGGCAAGGTTGATGATTTCCGTATTTACAATCGTGTCCTGACCTCGACTGAAGCGAAGAAACTGTTTGCA
>CAZWTI010000054.1:0-4920 GCA_964637065.1 uncultured Puniceicoccaceae bacterium | reverse complement strand
CAATGGGAACCTGCGTGAATTTCATGCTATCCTCGGGGGACAGCGGAAACTGATAGGGCAATGGTTCCGGGCGACGTTCGTAATTGGGCACGTTGTCTCGTTTCTCGTATTTGAGCGGAGCACGGGAGGCTAGGAACTTCTTGTGTCGCAGCTTTGACTTATCGCCCACAGCCCAGAGGATTCCGCTCTTCATGAGTTGGTGAAAGTCGGGGTGATTCCATACACGCTGGTCATGGCCCGAAGCGGTGTAGAAAACGCGTCCCGTGCCTTCCGTGCGCACCCATGTCCAAGGTTCGGGTTCGGTGTGAGGATCACCTTTCATGGGTTCTCGCACCATCAGCACGGTACGGTTTTTCTCATTATGCTTGTGGTGAAAGTAGGTTTCGTCCCAAGCGTCGAACTCCTTGACCCCGGACATTGCCGGATGATTCGCCTCAACGATACGGGCCTTGAAAGTCCCCGTCTTGTGGCTCTTGAACCGGCCACCGACCAACTGGTCGAATTCCGGGACGTTGGAGAAACACCAGCTTGCACAGTGGACGGGCACAAAACCCCCGCCGCCGTGGACATAACCCTGCAGGTTCTTCCATTGCGCAGCCGTTAGGCGGGGATGGTTTGCATAAATAAGTAGGGCATCGAATCTGCCGAGGTAATCGGCATCATCCAGAGCCGCTCCCACGGTGGTGACATAGTCGAAGTAAATGGCATCGCGCCCCAGTGCCTTGGCCAGCACCGGGAAGTACTCGTTCGAGTTGTGATGCTTGCTTTCATGGCCTAGAAAGAGCACGCGAATAGGCCCTTCCTCCGCCCCTGCCGAGGCAAAAAGGCTGATGAGAAAAAAGATGGGGAGCAATCGAATTTTCATTTTGGGATTCTGGTTTTACTTCCTTGGCGGAAGTTGAGTACTATACAGCCGTCCGCAACCCAAAAAACTTGGTGCTAATTGTCCTTAAATGATCCTAAGGCCAAGTCTAAATGGATACTTTCTCGAAAGGCGGAAGAATTAAATTCCCGAGGCCAAGACCCGAATTCGCCGGATGTATACAAAGGAATTCTCTTCCGCCAACTGCCACCAGTAATCTTCGTCAGAAATTCCGGATGGAGAAGAAATTAGGCCCTCCTCAAAGTTCGCTATGGCGTCGGCTCCCCCGGCGGTTAACACCCTTACCATTACGTCTATGACGTCAGGGAATGCGTAGGAGAGGGGGTTGTCCAGGTTTTTACGGTAAGTGGGGTTGGAAGTGGCAAGGTATTCATTCGGTCCGGAGGTAGCGTTAACGTCGGGAAAGATTTGTATAAGTTGGCGCTTCCCCGATGTGTTCGGCTCAATGAGGTAAGCTTTGATACCGAAGTCAATGACGTTGGCGGCAAGGGAGAAGTCAGTGGAGGCACCGCTTCCGTCCTTAAAGATTGGATCCACCACGTTCCCAGTTTTTCTTCTTCCATCGGCCCCGGCCAGATAGGCGCCTTGGGTGGGGTGGAGGTCATAACCGGCCTCAAAGGTTTCCTTAGCGGAGACATCAGCCCGGAACAACTGGTATCGAGGCTCGGAATAAGTGGCGCCGGTCAGGCCATGCCGAACGATTTTATATGCAATTGCCCGAACACCCGATCCACTGGTCGAACTTGGATCAAGCTCGGGTGATTGTGTGAAAAATCGAAGCCAAGTGCCCCCAAAACCAAAACGGCTTTCTTCGAACCTGATTTGTTTTGTGGCTATGACGTATGGATCTTCTGAAGGAACCGTGAGGTGTTTGGGGAATAATCGCAAGGACTCCTTGAATGGCTTGGGAACTTCCTTTGCGGCCCTCCATGAAGAGATGTCGCTTGTATTTTCGGGAATCGTTGCCGCCAACCAGACTCCACCGTCATTTCGGTATAGTGCGCAATGAAGGTCTTCTTGAATACGATCCAGCACGAAGTTTGCCACTTGATTGGTTTCCAAGCTTCCGGAAGTCTGCCCGTGGGTTACCACCACCTGCCTCGTTATCGTGAGGAGCATCCCCGCCAAAATGGCGGTGACGGCTATGGCGACCAATAACTCCAGCATGGTAAAACCATCTGAACGACCTCCGCCAAGTTTCTTTACCTGTTTCATTTGTCGGGCAATTTCTGAGTAACGTTAGCGATTCATAGATGAAGATGCAAGCGCGACGTCATTCCTTCGCTCGACCCATTGATTCTCCCATTCTTGCATATGTCTCCCTTTGCTCGGAAGAGTGGTGCAGCAGATCGTCATCCAATGAAATACGATTAGGTTCGAACAGTGTGAGGACTGAAGAACCACCAAAGCAGAAATATCCCTTTTCCTCCCCTTTGGTTGCTTTGCAGAGAGGCGCGGACGTGTAGTTTATGGAACCTACGCAAGTTGCCCCGACCTCGAAGTTGACGATTCGGCCAAAGCGTTTGGTTTCGATATAGGATAAATTTCTCTTGTTTTCCCAGAAGATTGATAGGCGACGACGAAGGGCAATGGGATTTACCGATTTCAGTGAACCAGCGATTGCTTCTGGTTTGGAGAGCAAGCCCGAAGCAGGAAAATGAAAGCGGTGGTAGTCGACTGGACAAAGACGTGAGAGAACGATGGAACCACTTTCATAGTGAGAGGCGGCTTCATGGGAACCGAAAAGCCGGGGCAGATCAAATTGTTGTCCTTTTACAAAGATGCCGTCCAGTTTGGAAATATCGGCAAAGCCCAAATGCCTTCCATCGGCGGGAAAAACAGCCACTGCTCTCCCATCCTCGATTGGTCTGGCCTCGGGTTTTAAACGACGACAAAAGAACTCGTTGAAGCTTCCAAATGTTTCCGGAGGATCCTTGAAGTCGGTTTCGTCTATGTCGAATTCCTCAATGAATTTTTTGATGCGTTTGCGGCTTTCCGGACTGTTCATCCTTCGCACGTACCAATGCGAAAACCATGCCCGCTTGACAACAGCCCATAGGGTGAGACGACCTAACGGATTGCTATAAACCCATCGCAACCATCTCTCCCCATACACCTTCTCTGTACAAATCTTGCCAGTTCCTCGGTCGAAGTACTTGATGTGGTCGGTGTTCATTTTTCAAAGACTGTTCCCGTTAGGCAGGTCACTTGCAAAGGCAAGAAAAACCCTTCTTTTTCGAAATCTGGGATCACCGAAGTTCTTTTTTTGCAGTTCAACCCTGTTTTTCGGAAACTATTGACTTAAAAAGCCAAGGGGCATCTCTTCGGTAAAATCATGTGCGTCCTTACAGGTAAATGGACTTTTCTCCAGCAGTAAGACCTCCCCTCGACCAAGTTTTCAAGCCCGCCGTTCTTTGGAATCGGGCATTCTCCCGATTTGTGGTCGAGAGCGGTAGTCCCGTTCCTGTCCGCTTTGCCCTTGAGCAACCGGATGGCTTGGTTCTTCATAAGGAAGCCGAAATTCTTCCCGCGGAACATCAGTCTGCATTCTTGAATTTTCGTTTTGTTGAACGCCTGCTTAAGTTTCTGCTTTGGTCAGCAGGAGGTTCAAGAGTTTATTTTGATGGTCCCCAAGAACTTGGACAAGCTTTACGCAAGCATTTTGAGGATATTCCGTCAGGTTGTTTTGACGCAAGTTTCATGGAACGTGTTTATGAAAAACCATTCGAGTTGATCTACACGTCCGATCTCCCATGCGAACGCAGTTCCAGCAAAGTCCTTGGTCGGCATCTCGACGGGAATCGCATCGGTTTTGATCTAGGCGGAAGTGATCGCAAGGTTGCGGCAGTGGAGAATGGTGAAGTTATCTTCAGCGAGGAAACCGCATGGAATCCCTATCATAAGGAAGATCCCGATTATCATCGCGAGGGGATTGCCGATTCCCTTCGCAAGGCTGCTGAACACCTCCCGAACATTAATGCCATCGGTGGCAGTGCCGCCGGAGTGTACGTGGACAATCAGCCGAGGGTTGCATCCCTGTTTCGTGGCATTTCGGACGAATTGTTTGAGTCTGCCGTCAAGCCCATTTTTCTTAACATTGAAAAGGAATGGGATGTTCCCTTGGATGTGATCAATGATGGGGACGTTACTGCTTTGGCAGGATCCATGTCACTTGGCGAAAACGCCATTCTCGGACTTGCCATGGGAACGAGCGAGGCCACTGGTTACGTTAATGCCGAAGGGAAAATTAGTGGCTGGCTGAACGAACTCGCTTTCGCTCCTGTGGACTATGCCGAGCAAGCACCGATCGACGAGTGGAGCGGTGATCGTGGTTGTGGGGCGCAATACTTTTCGCAGCAAGCTGTTGGGCGTCTCTTGCCATCAGCAGGAATTGACCTTCCTGACGACCTCTCTCTCCCTGAAAAGCTCCTCGAGACTCAAAGCCTCATGCTCCTTGCAGACCAGCGTGCACGCAAAGTCTACGAAACCATTGGCGTCTACTTGGGATATGGAGTTGCTCATTATGCGGATTTTTACGATTTGCGCAATTTGCTCCTGCTTGGTCGTGTAACCAGTGGGGAGGGTGGGCAAATTATACTTGAGCAAGCGAAAAAGGTCTTGGAACTTGAATTTCCCGATCTTGCGGGAAAGATTGTCTTCCATATGCCCGATGAGAAATTCAAGCGACATGGACAGGCAATTGCGGCAGCCAGTCTACCCATCATTTAAAGCTAAGTCATGGATTCAGGCAATCCCTACAGTTCCTACATAGAATCATTTCGAAAGCTATTCGAAGAAGGTATCAACCTGCCGCTTGGCGGCATGGCCAAGCCACCCGTTCCGGATCTTCTTGAAGACGCTCCCGTAGCCTTGCTGTTCTCTCCGCACCCTGACGACGAGTGTATCATCGGCGGTCTTCCCTTGCGTCTGTTACGAGAAGCTGGTGTTCGAGTGGTGAATGTTGCTGTTACGCTAGGAAGTAACAAGTCTAGGCAGCAACCCCGTCTTGCGGAACTGAAGGCTGCTTGCGTATGGAT
>CAZWTI010000053.1:0-15632 GCA_964637065.1 uncultured Puniceicoccaceae bacterium | reverse complement strand
ATTAGGTCTTCAATCCAAGTGTGAAACAAGCTGATCTCGATAGAACCGGCTTCATCAATTTTCCGAAAACCTAACTCTGCCGTGAGGAAATGTTCCGGGTGCAGGTTCGGGGATGGCGTTTCAATTTCGTCGGTGCGCGCTGAATCTAGTCGTGTGAGGTCGGAAAGGTTGGGAGCTCGAAAACCTTGGGATAGTCCCATGAACCATATGGTTTCGTCATTTGCGAGATAAGCGAGACGCAGGTTTCCTACGAGTGCGTTCCAATCGTCTTTCATAGAGGTTTTATTTCCGTTTATGGGATCCTCCACGCTGTTTGCCTCTGCGGCAGCTCTAGAGAAGCGTGCACCTGCAAGCAAACGGAAGCTGGAGAAGAGGATTTCACGCTGGGCGAAGAGGTCGAGGAGATCGTAGGAGGCGTCGTCTCCCACGGGACCTTGGATTGCGTTTGAACTGGAGAAGGAATCGACCTCGTCGTGGTAGTATTCCACACCATAGGTCCAGCGGTTGTCCTCCTCACCTTTTGATAATTGGATTGTAGTTCCGAGTGTGTCCAAATCGAAGCCTTGAAGATGTGATGCGCCGTCTGACTTGATGCGATTACGAATCTCGTTTTGTTCATGCCATGACAGGATGAATCGTGCCTCATCTGCCAATGCGCCCCAATCTTCTGTGTCTAGACGAAGATAGGAGAGGTTGCGTTCCTGATCGAGCTCGCGGCGAAGGTCCTTGCCCAAGGTCGTGCCTTTCCAGCTTTGGGCATGGATGGTCTTGTGGGTGCGGGGAACGTTGTTCTGACGAACGCGCTGGTGGAGGAACGTGAGGGTGGTTTCATCACCGAGCTCCCGAGCAAACTTGAAGTCAGCGTCATATTCGTCGTAGCCCACGCCCGTTTGCCGTCCGATGTCGCGACCGCCCTCGAGATCGCCAAACTGTTTCCCGGAAAGGCCCGCGACAAAGGCGGAATCCACGCCAAGCATGTGGGCTGTTTCGAGTCTGCCGACGGCAGATCTTCGGGCGGAGGAGAACCTAGATAGAAAGCGACCGCTTCCCATTTCCGCCGTTATGAACGGATTTTTAGTGAAGACCTGTGCCGTGCCACCCACGGCGTCCGAACCGTAGAGGGCGGACTTTGGTCCTTTCACCACTTCGATACGGTCGATGGCGAGAATATCAAAGGTGTTCCAATATTGATTGGGTCCGGAACGAAAGACGGAATTGTTCAACCTGACCCCGTCAACCAGCATCAGGTTGCGAAAACCTGTGAAACCTCGAATGTATGGCGAGCCTTGCCCAGGTGAAGTTTCCTGAACCATTGCACCCGGAATCGTCTTGAAAACCTGTGGCAAAGTACGAAAAGACTGACGAGAAACTTGAGCCCCACGGATAACCTCGAGCGCGTTTGGAGCCTTGTGCGCCAAGCCTTCATTCCTTGTTGCAGTTATCGTCCACGGCTTTAACTCAATCACCCCGTTTGGTTCTGCTTCACCCTCTGCCCCTGTAAATAAATGAAAAACGGATTGCATCAAGAGTGCTAAAGATATGTTCCCTAAAGCCTTCCTGAAAGCCGACATTCCTTGGACTGGGCATCGGCAAATCTTAGCCCGATTGCTATTTCTGTGTTCCGACACGACTACATTTTTGCTTGGGAGCCAATACATTGTCCGAGAATATTGACAAGGGTCAGTTCGTTTGGTTTGTTAATTTTATGAAAGACCCCCTTAAGTCAGACGAACCCCCGAAGCCTGGGGATGCGCCACCAAGACCGGGAAAGCCAGCTCTCTTTAAGGATCGCAGGGCGCATCGAATCGAACTCCGGCAGAAGATTGCCGTCTTCAAGGAGGAAATCAACGAACTAAAGGCCATAGAGACTGATGACGAAGAGAAGCAGACGGCTATACAGAAACGCTTGTCCACTTTGAAGATTCGTCTCAAGGAGTGCCAAATGGAGAAGGATGCCATCGAGAACTTCAACCATACCCAATTTGTAAAAAATGTCGAAAAGAGCCGGGAGGCCGAGTCTCGATTTGAAGAAGAGGATGATGGAAACACTCGCTTTTTCAGGAATCTAGCAAAGAATACAGATTCCGAGAGCGATATCGCAAGTTCTCGATGGGATGTCGGAGAGGATGAAGAAACAGAGGCCGAATCTCCGGATGCCTTTCTCTCGCCTGAGCAGGAACCGAAACCTGAGGATTCTTCTATGGGGACTGAAGCCGAGCCAAGTGAAGCTTCATCCGAAGAGGAGAAAACTGAGGAGCCCGAAGAGCCCGAGACACCTTTGCCCCAAATCGAAATACCGCCGAATACCATCGTCTAGAATTCGTAAGTGTAGCTATTATTCATAGCGCCATTTTAGAATCCAAGGATCATTGGTCTTTCCCTGAAAAGTCTTCATTTTGACTTTAAGGCGGGCGAGGAGATCGGCATGTTCAGGGGAGTCAGCGAGGTTTTTGCCCTCGTGGGGATCTTGATCAATGTCGTACAACTCGAAGGCGGGTCGGTGGACATAGCTTCGTACTGTCTTTGCACCGTAGCGCGCACTCATCCCCAGCTTCCACTGTGCCTGCCAAGTCGGGGCTGCCCATAAATCCGAAGCGAAAGGGTAGGGCAGCCCGTGGGCGATGTTCCAAATCAACTTGTATCGCCGTTCCCGTACGACGCGCATTGGGTAGTACATGGTGATTTCGTGGAAGGTGTGCGAACCAAACACCTCGTCCCATCCTTTTGACTTCTCTTGGTCGAGTACTGAAAGAAAGGAGCGACCATGAAACTTGCCGAGAGCGAGATGTCGGCCGTTTTGCTCACCCTTTATGCCCGCCTTGCCAAGGCTTTCGGACACGCTTGAAGAAAGCTTTCCCTTTCTATCGAGAAGGCCCGCAAATTCAAGAATAGTGGGTGTCAGGTCAACCCAGCTTACCATTGCGTCCGAGGTGATGCCGCGATCCTGTAGATAGGGATTTCTCACAAGGCAGGGTGATCGCATGCCACCTTCGTAGAGTGTAGTCTTGGCTCCCGGCATGGCGATGCCATGATCAGAAATGAAGATGAACAAAGTGTCTTCCCATTTGCCTGCGTCCTTGAGGATTTGGACGAGGCTGCCTATGCCTTGGTCGACCCGAGAAACCGATTGGTAGTACTGTGCGATTTCAGCCCGGCAGGTTGGGGTGTCAGGCAAAAATCCGGGAACTTTCACCTTGGCGGGATCATAGACCACTTCCTTGATTCCAGGATACCCCTTTGAGCCCGGCTTGGGGTTTCCAAAGCGGTCAGGTTTATGGGGGAGTTCCGCGGCAGCGCCTCCTCCTCTGTGGGGATCGGAGGTGCAGATGTAGAGGAAGAAGGGCTTTTCAGAATCCTCCTCCAGGAAACCTTTGCAATTTTTCGCCATGACAACGGGGCTGCGAGAGGAACCCGGGAGAACTTGCCCGAATTTGTAAACGCGCTCCGGCGATACGTGGTACTTGCCGCAACGACCTGTGCGGTAGCCTCCATGCGAAAGATACATCGGCAGGCTGATCAGGTTCCCATAACTATTAAATTTGTTATATTTGTGTTGGTGGCCATAGTGACCGTTGGCATGGTTGTGTAAGCCCGATAGGATCACGGAGCGACTGGCCGAACAACTGGCCGTCGTGCAGAAAGCGTTATCGAATCGGGCGCCGTCTGCCGCAAGGGCGTCGAGGTTAGGAGTACTTAGTGCAGGATTTCCGTAGGCTCCGAAGTCCGGGCTTTGGTCATCGGTCACGAATAACACTATGTTTCGTTTGGCTGCGTTGCATAGGGCAGTGGAGCAGCAGCAAAAAACTAGGAAATTACATAGGTTTCTCATGGCTAATAAACGAAGTCGAAAAGATGAAGAGATTGTATCCTCGAGATCCTTCGTCAACGAGCTTCCCTCTCAAGTGTATAAAAGAAAAACCGGCGTCTTGCGACGCCGGCTTTTAGGGCTGTGGTGGAGTTGCTGAAGCCTTTTGCGGGATAGGCTTTGCAAGAGTATCGAATAAATTAAACGATGGCTACTGGTCGGTGGGTGCGCGCCGATTCATAGGTGGCGTCGATTATCTTCATAAGAGCCAAGGCTTGACTTGGAGTGTTAAGAGGCTGTTCGCTGCCCTCCACCGACAGGATGAAATTTTGAGCGGCGCGAATGCGACCCATATCCTCGTTTGGTTCGGTAATGATGGAACGGTTGACGGAGCGTTCGTTTTCCTGGACATAGAGTTCGCAATCGTCAATGGCCGTCTCGTCGAGACCATCCACACCGAAAAGTCGACGAATCATGCCCCCTGCCTGGGTTCCTTGGAACGTGACTGAAACTTCCTCTCGCTTGTTCATTTCTGCCCACGATATCTGGAAGGACAGGACTTGTCCCGTTGCGAAAGTGACGAATCCATGGGCGGCGCTCTCGACGTCGATGACGCCGTCGGCGACGTCCGGAATGCCCCATGGTCCTTTGAATGACTTGTCTTTGATGAAATCCTCGAAGGTTTGAGCTAGGACGTGGGTGGGTTCGGGGTACTCCATGTAAAAGAGAGCCAAGTCAACCATGTGAAGAAGATCAATCAGCGGACCACCTCCGGAAAGCTCCTTGTTGGTGAACCAGCCTCCAAGACCAGGAATGCCCGTGCGGCGCATCCATTTTGCCTGTGCAGAGTTTATGCGACCCACGTCGCCCGATCGAATATAGTCCATCAAGGCATAGGATTCAGGTCGCGCCCTATTGTTGAAGTCGAACATCAAGACCTTGCCTGCCGTCTCTGCAGTGTTCTTCATCTCGGTTACTTCGGAAGCATTTAGGGCCGGCGGTTTTTCGCAGAAGACGTGCTTGCCTGCCTCGAGAGCCTGTATGGCCAAGGGCTTGTGGAAACGATTGGGGGTGATAATGCTTAGAGCATCCAGTTCGGGTAGCTTTTCAAGCATTTCAGATACGTCTCCGAAAACGTTCTCTATGGCAAATTCCCCGGCAGCCTTGTCGGCGGCTTCCTTGTTCACGTCGCACACGGCAAGGATGTCTGCATCAGCCTCGCGGAATCCCCCAACATGATATTGGAACATTCCGCCCGCGCCTATGATACCTACCTTAGTTGCCATAACTTTTTAAATACGGGGAAACTTTACCCACTTTTCCTTGGATTTTGAGCTCTTGACCACGGTTTCGATGAATGCCATGCCAATAATGCCGTCTCGGATGTCAGGAAAATCATAACCGCTCTTCCGAGGGTACTTTCCTGCTCTTTCGTCTCGAATGGCTACTGCGGCTGCGTTGTATACGTTTGCAAAGGCCTCGATGAAGCCTTCGGGGTGTCCGAAAGGTATGCGTGTATTGGCTGCCGCCGCACCCGTAACGTAACTGTTGCCCCTTCGGTACGTCACTCGCGGAGCCCGTGCATCCTTTACCAAAAGCTCGTTGGGGTCCTCTTGGTGCCATTCAAGCGATTTCTTTGTTCCATAAACCCGGATGTTGAGGTCGTTCTCATCGCCATTGGAAACTTGGGACGCATAGATGATTCCTCTGGCCCCTCCCTTGAATCGGACGAGGACATTACCATCGTCGTCGAGGGTTCGTCCGGGAATGTTTACCGATAAGTCGGCGCAAAGCTTGTCGATTTCAAGACCGGTTATGTAGTGGACTAGGTTTTCGGCGTGCGTGCCGATGTCGCCCATGCAGTTGGAGACACCCGCAATCTTTGGATCAGCGCGCCAGTTGGCGATGGCCTTGTCTTCCCCCGTGAGGGCAGTTATCGCATAGCCTTGAGGGTATTCACAGACGACCTTGATGAGCTCGCCCAATTCGCCCTTGCTCACCATCTGTCGGGCAAGCTTCACCATTGGATATCCCGTGTAGTTGTGCGGCAGGGCGAAGACCTTCTTAGACTTCTTTATGACTTTCCTCAATTCCCGGGCTTGCTCGAGATCGTATGTGACGGGCTTGTCGCAAATGACGTTGAATCCGGCTTCCAGAAAGGCCTTCGCGACGTCGAAGTGTAAATAGTTCTGGACGACGATGGTCACAAAGTCGATGCGCTCGTCCTCGTCAAGGGCCGCTTCCTTCTCGGCCATCTCCTGATAGCTAGTGTAGACGCGTTTCGAGTTTAAGTGGAAATCCTTGCCCGAGAGCTTTGATTTTTTCGGGTCGGAAGAAAACGCCCCGGCAACTAGTTCGATTTGTCCGTCGAGGTTGGCAGCTGCGCGATGAACGCCTCCAATAAAAGCACCGCGTCCGCCTCCGACCATTCCCATGCGTAATTTGCGTTTCATAGTGATTCGAGAGTTTGTGGTGCTGTCCTACTGATTCTCCTTATCGAAAGCGGAATCGAAGGCCATTTCGTTAGGCGTAAAATCAAGGTCGCGAACGAAATCACAAGATTCCTCGGCCCCGTGGAATCGGTCCATTCGACTGTCCTCCCATTCCACTGAAAGCGGGCCGGGGTAACCGACGTCGTTGAGGGCCACGATTATTTCCTCGAAGTCCACGTCGCCACGACCAACGGATCGGAAATCCCAGAATCTCCGTGGGTCGGCAAAGGTCGTGTGGCCTCCGAAAACACCGACGGAACCATCGCCATGGCCCCACCAAGCATCCTTTACATGGACATGGTAGATGCGTTTCGCGAAGGTGCGAATGAATTTTACATAGTCTACTCCCTGATAACCAAGGTGGGAGGGGTCGTAATTGAAACCAAATCGCTTGTGACCTTTCACGGCCGCTATCGCCCGTTCTGCCGAAGCGATATCGAAGGCGATCTCGGTCGGATGTACCTCCAAACCGAAATTCACGTTTTGCTTGTCGAATTCGTCGAGGATGGGGCCAAAGCGTTTGGCGAAGTCTTCGAAACCCTTGTCCCAAAACTCTTGGTCCGTGGGAGGAAAGGCGTAAATCGAATGCCATATGCTCGATCCCGT
Organism: uncultured Puniceicoccaceae bacterium; assembly: GCA_964637065.1. Taxonomy (GTDB): domain Bacteria; phylum Verrucomicrobiota; class Verrucomicrobiia; order Opitutales; family Seribacteraceae. Next base: position 8,729 of record CAZWTI010000053.1, on the reverse strand, counting down.
AAAACCGTTAACCACTGCCGGAAAATCGTCCTTTTTGCCTCGTCCCGGCTTGCAGTCGATAAACTTTCGGCAAGCCTTGGCCGCCTTGATCATCTTTTTGGCCGCCCGACGACGAACCTTTTCGGGATTGCCATCTCCCCAGACATCGGGCGGAAGGATGGCCTTGTGGCGTTCATCTATCAAGTCACATATGGCCTGACCGACCAGATGGCTGGAAATGGCAAAGCAGGTAAGCCCGTGATCGGCCAAAATTTCCCATCGTTCGTGGCAGTACTTCTTGGAGATTGCGGCTTTGTCTACGTCGAAGTGATCGCCCCAGCAAGCGAGCTCAAGACCATCGTAGCCCATTTCAGCTGCCTTTGCAGCTAGTTCCGGAAGGGAAAGGTCGGCCCATTGGCCTGTGAATAAAGTGACGGGTCGTGCCATGATTCTTCTTTGGGTTTGGAGTTTGACGCTTCAGGCGTTGGGAAAGGGGGCGAGCATCTTGGTAAAAAAACTAACGCCTGAAAAGACTTTTTTTCACAACTTGCCAACATCTTGCTTCGAGGTTGTTCACACATTGGCTTTCGTCCGATGCCTACCTGCTGGACTTTATTGCGAAACCAAAATCTTTTTGGCTGCCTTTGATCCCAATGAGAACGGTCTTGTTTTTCCAACTCTTAATTTGATGGCGTCGGACATTAAGTTTCGAGAAACAACCTCAACACCCGCTCCCGGCACTATTCCCTTTTGCCTCGCGAAATTAAGGAAATCCGTGCTTTGGTCGGCGAGAAGTTTTACAGTCAGGAAGGTTTTCTGTCTGCATTTCAAAAGGTTAAGGATTTTCCTAGAGATAAATTTACCCTCCTTGGTGGGGATCGGGTCTCCATGAGGATCAAACTCAGGGCGTCCTAAAAAACGATCCAGTCGATCCAGCACCTTTTCGGATATCGAATGCTCTAGTTCCTCGGCTTCTTGATGAATTTCAGTCCAGTCCAAACCTAGCGTCTCGACCAAAAAGGTTTCCACAATTCGATGCCTTCTGAGCATGCCCATGCCTAATTTTCTACCTTTGGCTGTCAGAGTTGCGCCCCTTCGAGTCTTGTAGTCAACTAGCTTTTCGCGCTCCAAGGTTTTGATCATGGAGGTCGCCGTGCCCGGGGCGACCTTGAGGCTTTTGGCAATTTCGCCCATGCTCACGATCTTCTCGCCTGATTCAAGTGACAAAACGAGAATCTTCTTCACATAATTTTCTACCGTGGCACTGGCCATGAACTGAACAATCAAAAAGTGTCAAAAGAATTGACTCAAGCCTATTCGATAAACAAACTTTGATTAATCAAAATAAAAACTTTTAACTAGTGAAATCACTGCGATTTCAAAATCTTGTATTTTCCTGCTATTCCCAAGCTGTCCTTTGTTGTGTAATCTTTCTGGCTTTTCTTCTAGGCGGATGCGGTGGTGGAGAGCCTGCTTCGAAAGATAAAGACGGTTCTGTTGTTGGAAAACTGTTCGTGGTTACGACCACCACCCATGTCACGGACATGGTTAAGTCAGTTGCGGGAGACCGTGTAGACATCTTCGCTCTCATGGGACCTGGCGTGGATCCTCACCTTTACAAGCCATCGGCTAAGGATGTGGCGGCTTTGGCCAAAGCCGATTTGGTTTTCTATAACGGGCTTATGTTGGAGGGTCGCATGGCGGATGTTTTCTCCAAGGCTTCGCGATCGGGGACCAAGGCTTACGCAATTACCGAATTCACTCCTAAGGAAAAACTTCTCGAACCAGAGGAATTTGAGGGTCATTGGGATCCTCATGTCTGGTTTGATCCTGAAATTTGGCAGGGTTGCGTGGATGTAGTCCGCGATGGTCTGACCGAGGCGGACCCTGATGGAAGGAGTGACTATGTGATGAATGCCGACTCCATGAAGGCTGAATTTCAAGCTGTAACTGATTGGGCCAAGAGCCGTATTGGCGAACTCCTGGAGAAGGAACGAAGACTCGTCACTAGTCATGATGCATTTAACTATTTTGGGCGTGCCTTTGGGGTGGAGGTCAGGGCTGTGCAGGGGTTGTCCACCACTACCGAGGCAGGTCTTGCCGATCGAGCGGAGATGGCTGATTACATCAAGGAGCACGGAGTGAAGGCTATCTTTGTGGAGTCCAGCGTGAATCAATCCATTATTCGTGAAATTGCCAGAGAGACGGGCGTGAAGGTGGGAGGGGAACTCTTCTCCGATGCAATGGGCGAACTTGGCCAAATCGAAAAGGGTCCGACTGGTGAGAAGTACGATACCGGAACATGGGTTGGCATGATGAAACACAATGTGAATGTATTCGTCGAAGCGATGAAGTGAGGTCATGGCCAAACTTCCCCCGCCCCTTGAGATTCACGACCTTACGGTTTCCTATGACCGAAAGCCGGTCCTCTATGGTATCGACGTAACAGTTGAGCCTGGAACTCTCCTTGGAGTGGTGGGACCTAATGGCGCGGGCAAGACCACCTTGATCAAGACCATTATGGGAATCGTTCCGGCTAATGGCGGATGGGTTAAGGTTTTCGGTCAACCATTTGACAAGGCCGTTACCCGGGTTGGCTATGTGCCTCAACGCGAATCGGTCGATTGGGACTTCCCCGTTAGTGTCATGGATGTCGTGCTTATGGGGCGTTACGGTCATGCCGGACTACTTCGAAGGATAAGCAAGCGAGATCACGAAATTGCTCGCGACTGCTTGGAAAAAGTTAACATGGCCCCTTTTGCATCCCGACAAATCGGCAACCTTTCCGGAGGCCAACAACAGCGTGTATTCTTGGCGAGGGCGCTTGCCCAGGAGAGTGATCTTTACCTTATGGATGAACCCTTCGCCGGAGTCGATGCCGCCACCGAGACTGCCATCGTGGAACTTCTTCGTGAACTCAAGGACCGGGGCAAGACGATCCTTGTCGTGCACCATGACTTAGCGACCGCCCGCGAATATTTCGATAAGCTCCTTCTTCTTAATATGCGGGTCGTGGCTTATGGAGATATGGATGAAGTCTTCAACGCCGATTTGTTGCAAAAGACTTATGGCGGTCGCCTCACGATTCTTACGGAGGTTGCGGGTGAAACCGCGGGACGCTCCGAGTTAGAGCGGGAATCTTTCGAATAAAGGACAAGTTTTCCTGATGAAACGCATTCTTGTGCTTTTGTTCCTCTTGGCATTTCCGGCTTTTGCTCATGCTGCCCGCATCGGCGATGTGGCTGAATTGGACTTGGGCGAGCAGATTGTCCGTTTCCTTACCCTACGTGACGCGGGCGTTCGCAATGCCTTGCTTGGTTCCGTTTTCATGGGCGTGAGCTGTGGTCTTTTCGGGGGATATGTGGTTGCTCGCCGACAGGCCTTGTTCGGCGATACCTTGTCTCATGCCGTGCTACCTGGCGTAGCTCTCGGTTTTCTCTGGAGTCGGTCGAAGGACCCCGTCGTCATTCTGCTTGGAGCGAGCGTGGCAGGTTTGCTTGGAACGGTTGTGGTTTCTTGGATTCGCAAGACAACGCGCGTCAAGGAGGACAGTGCACTAGGCCTTGTCCTTTCCGGCTTCTATGCTCTTGGCATATGTATCCTGACCGTCATCCAGAAGATGGATTTTGGGAACCAGTCCGGCATCGACAAGTTTCTTTTTGGACAGGCTGCCGCTCTTTCTTTTGAGGACGTCCGCTTGATGGGTGTGGTTGCCTGCGGAGCCTTGCTGATGGTCATTTGCTTAAGGAAAGAACTTCTCGTGACAAGTTTCGACGCCGGGTTTGCCCGCTCAGTTGGTGTACCTGTGGAGTTCATCCGATACGTCTTGCTGTTGGGACTTACGTTTGCCGTGGTCACTTCCCTGCAAGCAGTTGGAGTAGTGCTTGTTTCGGCCCTACTGATTACACCTGCGGCGACAGCATATTTGCTCACGGACCGTATGGGGACTCTACTATTGCTTTCCGCGATATTCGGCATTGCCGCAGGCGTGCTTGGTTCCTTTGGCTCCTTTCTCGGAAGTAACTTGCCCACCGGTCCTTTTGTAGTGCTGGCTTGTTCTGCATTTTTCGCAGCAGCCTTTTTCTTTGGTCCTAGCCATGGACTTTTTTCTCGATGGTTGAGGCGGCGAAGCCGAAGCATGCAGGTGGGTCTCGAGAACAGTTTGAAAGCAGTCTACCAAGTGCTTGAGGCGATCGATTTCAAAACGGAATCCATTTCCGTGGGGAACTTGGCATCGCGTCGTCGAGTTAGTGTCTCCGAGGCTCGACGAGAGGCTGAGGCTTTGGTTGATGCCGCGCTCGCTACCTTTGCGGGCCTTGTCGGGGATGGACCTCGCTACTCGCAGGACATTCGTTTTTCCCTGACGCCCGCGGGTTGGGAAAGAGCCTGCCAAATGGTTCGTAATCACCGCCTTTGGGAACTTTACCTCACAAATGAGGTTCAATATGCAGCTGATCATGTTCACGACGATGCGGAAAAAATCGAGCATGTGCTGGGTGAAAAAGTTGTTCGGCGTCTTGAACGCATCCTGCGAAATCCTCGCCACGACCCTCACGGCAAGCCCATCCCAAGTTTGGAGGACATTGAACGGGGGTCCCGTCGACTTGCGGCTCCCGAACCTGCCACCGGATATTTTCGATCCGCTTAATAATCATGCGTACCGAATTTTTTCCTTCTTTCGACATCACGACTGTTTTTGTTGTGCCTTGGGAGCAGGCATTTGAACTTAACTTTCCAATCGTACTCATGGGCATCCTCGTCTGCTTGGGCTGTGGAATAATTGGAAATTTTGTGGTCGCTCGCCGTTTGGCTTTGGTTGGTGACGCAATTAGCCACAGCATCCTGCCCGGCATAGCCGTGGCGTTCTTGCTTTCTGCTTCTGTCTCGGTTCCCGCTATGTTTGCAGGAGCTGTCATCGCAGGCGTGCTGACGACTTTGTTAATCGAGTTCATCCATCGCAAATCCCGGATTAAGCCGGACGCTGCCATAGGCATCGTCTTTACCACGCTTTTCGCGATAGGTGTCGTCATAATCAGCCAATGGGTGAATGACGTTCATCTGGATGCCGATTGTGTCCTATATGGCGAAATAGGACTCATTCCCTTACACGAGAGCATCCTTCTAGGTGGACTGAATCTCGGACCTCGCCCCCTTGTGGCAATGGGATTCGTCACCGTTCTTGATCTTGTGCTTGTTATGGTCTTTTACAGGTTTCTTCTGGCAACCTCGTTTGATCCCGGCTTGGCTCGTTCCTTGGGAATGCCGGTCGAACTCGTACACTACGGTCTGATGATCGCCTTGGCGCTGACTATCGTGGCGGCATTCGAGGCAGTTGGTGTTGTGTTGGTGATTGCCATGCTTATCTTTCCTGCAGTTACGGCTGGTTTCTTTTGTGAACGTTTGCCGGCTCTGCTCTGGAGTACTGCCCCACTTTCATTGGTCTATTCATTAGGCGGCTTTCATTTGGCAAGTTGGCTCGACTGTTCAATCGCAGGAGCGATGGTTGTCACGGCGGGAGGTTTGTTCGTTCTAGCCTGGTTTTTTGGTCCAAAGGGTGGATTGCTTTGTCATCCGCGAATACGAGGTCTCTCCCCGGCAGGTTCCGAACTTGAGGTTTCCGCCTGATTGCGATGTTTAGAGACAGAAAAGCTCCCGAAATCATTCTGAGACCCTGTTTAACGGAATTCGCAGAGTCTTATCTTTGCTTCTATTTTTTCTTGGCGATTGTCACTGAACCAACCTTTCCGTACTCGGAAATTACCGTGATGTTCTGACCCTTCAGGCTTTCGATCTTGGCGGTATCCTTTTCCAAGGTGAGGGACTTCTTTTTAGCGTCGAAAGCTTCGAGCTTTCCCATGCTTTTTACAGGGTTATTTTATACGGGAAGAGTTTGGATAAGATGATTTTAGGTTGTTGGACCCAAGGGAAAATTTTATCTATCCCACAACTATCTTTTTGAGGTTCTTAATGTTCCCCTTCCTGCAACTCTTGCTTCTTAGGTTTTTCTTTTCCTCGCCCCTGTTGTTTGTCATCGCGACTTTCTTGCAGGGACATCCAATTCCCGACATTCCTGTAATTGGTCATTTCGACTCCAATGGCTCTACTCTCATAGAAATCGAGGTTGATCCTCGTTGTTTTGCCGAGGATTCCGAGAAGGAACCTTACCTGCATCACTGGGTTCTTCAGGAGATGGATCGCAATGAACGTGATGATTTGGTGACCAAGGCCAAAAAACTGGCCGCCCATTCTATCCGCTGTCGTTTTGTTGCTGGAGATTGGTTCAATCCCGACTTCGCCTTTGTCTTCGAAAAAAAGGGCGGTGGAATCTTGCGTGAGATCGACGACAAGGTGGCTTTACGCGGAAAGTGGAGGACAGTCCTTGGCAATCGAAGCACGGGTTACCAAGTTCGGGCTTTGGAACAATCCTCTTTCGACGTCGTCTTTACAAACCGCATCGGCGGAATCGCCCACAAGCAAGTGCACGTTCTTTTTCCGGGTGAGGAGAGTTTTGTCCTAAACCTTAAGGGACTGATCAGTACCAAGGACGAAGCCGAGTCCAAGCAGCATGCGGTTCCTGACGAGATCGAGGAAGATGCTGGGCCGGGCACCTTCTTTTCCTTTCTGCGACAGGGGTTCGTGCACGTCGTCCCATTAGGTCTCGATCACATTCTATTCGTACTGGGTCTTTTCTTTCTCTCGAGGAAATGGAAACCGCTCTTGCTGCAGGTCACCATGTTCACGCTCGCGCACACCATTACCTTGGGCTTTGCAACCCTTGGGATCGTCTCTGTCGATGCCGCCATCGTTGAACCAATAATCGCCGCCAGCATTGCCGTTGTCGCGTTGGAAAACATTTTCTTTCCCGGATACAAACCGCACCGTCTGGCGATTGTTTTTGTCTTCGGTCTCATTCACGGTCTAGGTTTTGCGGGAGCCCTGAGCGAATTCGACCTTCAACCAGCTTCTCTAGTTGCGGGCTTGCTTGGTTTTAACATCGGGGTTGAATTCGGTCAGGTTGCTGTCATCGGTCTTGCCTTTCTCACGACCTTTTTCATCCGAGAACCGGAAAGGTATCGTAAATTGGTCGTCATCCCGGGATCCGCCGTCATTGCCATCATGGGTGTTTATTGGACAATCGAGCGCACCTTTTTTTGACGGCTTTGGCTGATAAGTAATTTGCCCAAAAACTTCTTTTCATCACATCCTTTATTATTGTCTTTGTTTTCTTTCTTGATTTTAAAATCCAGCTTCATCTGCACCTCATGATTCCAAAAATCAGCATGCTTTTTGCCTTGGCAGCGGCCTTTTCCTTGGCTCGTCTGCCCTTGGGCATGGTGCAAGTCGGGGCTTGGATGAATATGTTCAACGAGTTCGTTGAACAAACCGGATCCTTGGGAATTTCCGCCGATTGGACCTTTGATGGCGATCACCGTTGCTTGGGTTGCGAATATGTGGGGGAGCAAACGGGCGAGGATGAGGAACAATCCACTTCCAACGAGACTGTCTTCATAAAAATCCTGCTCAGCCCATTGGACATGGACGCAACCATAGTCGAGTCTGCTCAGGTCATTGGCAGGATAGTTCATGAGCCAAACTCCCTTCCCGTCGGTTTTTTCGAAACCGATCTTCCGCCCCCGCGAATTGCCTAATTACTAGGTGGGCTAGACCGGCGTTTTAGCTAACCTTCCATTTCGGAGTTCAAAGCCAGTCGTTTTTCACTTGGAAACCAGTTTGCTGCATAACGCATTCGTGCGTCCACATGTCCGTACATCGCCAACTTTTAAATCAAGACTTTCCTTTCCAAATCACAAAACCAAGAAGACAATGAAACACTTTACTATAAAATTTCTTTTCCTTGCTTCCTCTGCAAGCATCCTCAGCGCACACGAAGGTCCTTGGACCGCCGGGCGTCCTGATGGTCACGCTCCCATCACCGTTATGGGCGATCACATGCACGCCGCAGGCGAATGGATGCTATCCTATCGCTACATGACCATGGACATGGAGGGCTTGACCCAAGGATCTTCAAGTGTAGACCCTCGCTCTCTCATAGGCATGGGCAATCCCTATGGAATGGTTCCGACCAAAATGACCATGGACATGCACATGCTCGGCGCCATGCACGCCATCTCCGACAAGTGGACACTTATGGGCATGCTCAACTACCTGGACAACGAAATGGATATGCTAATGAAAATGGGTATGACTACCTCTGTCGTATCCGCTAATAGCAATGGCTTCGGAGACATTAAATTCAGCGGCCTCTACGACCTCGCCTCATGGGATAATGGTCGCCGCGTTCACCTCAATGTTGGTATCAGCGCCCCAACTGGGTCCATCGACGAAAAATCCGCCGGCGACATTCTCGGATACGGCATGCAGTTTGGCTCCGGCACATGGGACTTTCTTCCTGCAATTACTTTGCTTGGGCAAACGGACAATTACTCATGGGGGACCCAATTAGGAGGCACTATTCGTATGGGCGACAATGATCGTGACTACAGTCTCGGCAACCGTTTTGACGCCGTTCTATGGGGGGCTCGCAAGTTGAGCGATTCCTTCAGCCTCTCCGCCAAGTTCGATTATTTCAGCCAAGACGAGATTGACGGCAAAGATGCCGATATCGAAGCTCGTCGAATGCCGATGATGGGTATGCCGATGGACAGTCCTAGTTTCGATCCCGCCTCATACGGTCGCGATCTCTCCACCTTTGGCCTCGGCCTCAATTACTATTGCCGCAACGGAACCTT
>CAZWTI010000052.1:0-3958 GCA_964637065.1 uncultured Puniceicoccaceae bacterium | reverse complement strand
GCGGGAGCATGGTGGGCACATGCCAAGGAGAAAGAGGGGGGTTGGCGAACGTCGGATTGGTTCGGGACATTCCTTCCGCTGAAAGGTGACTGGATCTACCATTCCGACTTGGGCTGGGCCTTTGCGGTGAAGGATGGCGATGGCAACCTATGGCTATGGCGAGAAGGCCAAGGCTGACTCTGGACTGGACAAGGCATCTACCGTTACCTGTACAAGCACCTAGGCGGCTCCTGGCTCTACTTCCTAGCGCGAAAGAACGGCAAAACCCACTTCTACAACTACAGCACCAAGCAGGTGGAGTAGAGACGGCGGTTCTCGGCGGCAGGGTTGGTTCGGCAAACGCTCCTTTGCTTTTGCCTTTCCGGAGGTTTTCGACAGAATGCCTCGTCTTTTACACGTAGACAGGGAGTCATGGCCGAAAATGAACAGAGGTACGATTTTCTCAAGATCGAGAAACGTTGGCAGGAATATTGGGAGCGTGAGAAGACCTTCCGAGCCGAGGACGATTCGGACAAGCCCAAGTACTACGCGCTCGACATGTTCCCCTACCCGTCCGGGGCCGGACTGCACATCGGTCACCCCGAGGGCTACGTCGCCTCAGACATACTGGCCCGCTATAAGAAGGCCCGTGGATTCAACGTCCTGCACCCGATGGGTTGGGACGCATTCGGGCTGCCCGCCGAACAATACGCAATAAAGACGGGCACTCATCCCGCAGAGACCACCCGGAAGTACATAGAAACTTTCAGGCGACAGATAAAGAGCATCGGCTTCGCCATAGACTGGGATCGAGAAATCAACACCACCGACCCCGGTTACTACAAGTGGACCCAGTGGATTTTCCTGCGGTTGTTCAGTGCGGGCCTCGCCTACGTAGCCGAAAAGCCCGTCTGGTGGTGTCCCGAGCTACGAGCAGTTCTGGCGAACGAGGAAGTGGTCGACGGCAGGTCCGAGGTGGGCGGTCATCCCGTGGAGCGTCGAAACCTGCGACAAGTAGTGCTGCGAATAACGGCCTATGCGGAAAAGCTGCTCGAAGGACTGGAAGAGCTCGACTGGCCGGATTCGACCAAGCGCCAGCAAAAGGCCTGGATCGGTCGTTCCGAGGGGGCCGAGGTACGCTTTGCTGTGGATGGAATGGAAGAGGAGCTTCAGGTCTACACCACGCGTCCCGCCACCCTTTACGGGGTAACCTATATGGTCGTCGCCCCCGAGCATCCTCTATTGGACAAGCTTGTGGTTCCTGAAAAGACGGACGAGGTTCGTGCCTATGTCGAGGCAGCCGCGAAGAAGAGCGATCTTGACAGGACAGATCTCGCCAAGGACAAGAGCGGGGTATTCACGGGCAGCCACTGCATCAATCCCGTGAACGGTGAAAAGGTACCCGTCTGGGTTGCCGACTATGTGCTCATCACCTACGGCAAGGGAGCGATCATGGCGGTTCCAGGCCACGACGAGCGCGATTTCGAGTTCGCAGAAAAGTTCGGCATCCCGATCATCCGCGTCATCAAACCCGATGAACAAGGGAAGGACGAGGACGCCCTTCCCTACATCGGCGAAGGCAAAATGGTAAACTCGGACGAATACGACAACATGCCATCCCGAGAGTTCTTGAGTGCGATCACCTCAAAACTGGAGTCTGATGGCAAAGGTAGGGCTGCCGTAAACTACAAGCTGCGGGACTGGATATTTTCTCGCCAGCGCTACTGGGGAGAGCCCATCCCGCTCGTCTGGGTCAGCAAGGAAGACTACCGGAATGCGCAATCCACAGAAGGTCCCGTGAATGACTTTCTGCCAAAGGATCCAGTGACTACTGAACGCGACGGCGAAACCTTCTATGCCCTGCCGGTTTCCGAGTCCGAGCTTCCGCTCAGCCTTCCCGAGGTCGAGAACTACCAGCCTTCGGGCACGGGCGAAAGCCCTCTCTCTACCATCCCCACTTGGCTGGAGGTATATTTCAACCTCGCCACGGGAAAGACCGCGCCCCGCTCACAAGGCAGACCTGAGGGCGAAGATTGGGTTGAGGCCACTCGCGAGACCAACACCATGCCGCAATGGGCGGGTTCTTGCTGGTATCACCTTCGTTACCTCGATCCAAGCAATGCCGAACATCTCGTCGCTCCCGAGAAGGAAGCGTAGTGGGGCGGACCCGACTGCTATATCGGCGGGGCCGAGCACGCCGTGCTCCACCTGCTCTACGCCCGCTTCTGGCACCGCTTCCTGCATGACGAGGGCGTCCTCGCCCATCCCGAGCCCTACAAGCGTCTCTTCCACCAGGGCCTGATCCTCGGCGAGGACGGTAACAAGATGTCCAAGAGCGTGGGAAACGTCGTGAACCCCGATCTCGTGATCGAGGCCTACGGTTCCGATTCCCTTCGCCTCTTCGAGATGTTTCTAGGTCCATTGGAAGCGGTCAAGCCATGGAACGAAAAGGGTATCGAGGGCGTCAATCGTTTCCTCCGCAAGGCCTGGCGGGAGTTCTCGGATGATTCCAAGAGAACCGAAGGCGAGGAAACCAACGCCGAGACCCTCAAACTCCTGCACGAGACGATCAAGAAGGTGACCGAGGACGTCGAGAACCTGCGTTTCAACACCGCGATCTCGCAAATGATGATTCTCAACAACCACCTCCAGAAGACCGAAAGTTACGCCACCGACACTGCCAAGACCTTGCTCCAACTCCTCGCTCCCTTCGCCCCACACGTGGCCGAGGAACTATGGGAACGCCTCGGGGGCGTCCCCTCCATCGTGAACCACCCGTGGCCAACCTTCAGAGAGGAACTACTGGTCTCGGACGAGATTCTGATCGTCTTTCAGGTGAACGGAAAGCTGCGCGGCGAAGGGAATTTCCCGAAGGACATCGAGAAGGACGAGATAATCGCCGCAGCCAAGGCCCATCCACGCGTACAGACCTTCATCGAGGGCAAGGAACTCTTTCGCGAAATCTATGTTCCCGGCAAGCTCGTCAACCTCGTGGCCAAAGGTTGAGAGATGTCCAAGTTTCTGCCGGAAGACTTCGACGCCAGTCGCCCTCTCGCCCTCATTGCTGGACGGGATGCCTATCCTATGCTTCTCGCCGAACGAGCTCGCGCAACGGGCGTACCCGTACGGTTGGTAGAGCTTCAAGGTGAAACCTCGCCCGAACTCGTCGACAGTTTTTCAACCGAAGAGCGAGCTTTAGTAAAAGTCGGCCAAGTGGGAAAGCTTCTAAAAGTTCTCAAAAAGTTCGGGACCGGCTATGCCGTGATGGTGGGGCAAGTGACCCCAGGAAAACTGTTCCGTGATCTCCACCCCGACCTCAAAGCGGTTCGGCTACTCGCGGGGCTCGATCGCCGCAACGCCGAGACCATATTCGGGGCCATCGCGGACGAGATCGAGAAAGCAGGCGTGCACCTCCTCGATGCCCGGGCCTTCATGGACACAGACCTCGCCGACGAAGGCGTCATGGTTTCAGGAAAGGCCAAGATCGATCCCGAACACCTCGCCCACGGCATCGAGATCGCACGCGAATCGGCCCGACTCGACGTCGGCCAAGGCGTAGTCGTGAGCCAAGGCACGGTACTCGCCGTGGAAGCCTTCGAGGGCACCAACGCCATGCTCGCCCGAGCGGCTGCCTTCGGGGCCAAGGACACCCTCTTCATAAAGACAGGAAAAACCAAGCAGGACAACCGCTTCGACATCCCCGTGTTCGGCCTTCAGACCCTGCAGGTGATGGGCGACGTCAACCTTTCCGCAGCCGCCCTCGAGGCGGGCTCCGTCCTCCTGCTCGACAATCCCGCTGTCCTCGCCCAAGCCAAGAAACTGGGAATCGTGATTATCTGCTTCTAGGAAGAGCCTGTACCCTACTCGAACTTCCGAAAGACCAAGGTGGCGTTGTGACCACCGAAACCAGAGTTGTTGCTGATGGCCACGGAAATGGGGATTTCGCGTGCCTCATTGGGAACATAGTCGAGATCGCATT
>CAZWTI010000051.1:0-16684 GCA_964637065.1 uncultured Puniceicoccaceae bacterium | reverse complement strand
GTTTCCATTCGGAATTGAACTGAGCTTCATGAACTTGGATTCGTCCGCGAGGCTGTCTCCCTTAGCGGTCGGCTCCAACGCTTGATAATAGCTGCCATCGAAGTGGAAGACTTCCCCCTTTTCGGTGGAAAAAGGAGCGGGAACATCAGGAGCGGTTTCGGCAGTGGAGGTTGTAGCGACGGCACCCCCCTCCTGCCCCTCGCCTGGTTCCGCTCCGGCACCGCCACCAGCCTCTGTATTCGGAATGGCTTCAGTACTAGTATTAGCACTTAGAACAGGGCCTTTATCCACTGGTTGGCCCGCCTGGAGGACAGCCTCAGCTTCGCCTTGCACTTGTTGAGCTTGACCGGCGACGACGGGTGTTTGCACGGTTTCAGCCTCGTCGACTTCCTTACGAGCCGGTGGAGCAAGAGCCACGATGATGGGGCCGTTCTTGTCGGAATATCGGGATCCGCCATCGAGGATCTCGCCCTGTCCTAGCTTACCGTCTGCTCCAATCTTTGCCCGTACCTTAGCGGCAGTTCCGTTCGCATCAGCGGGGGCGACCACGGAAAATTCCTGTCCCCAGTCGGTGGTGATTAACTTCGGACCATTCGGATCAAGGAGCTTTATGGTTTCACCCTTGGCCCCGGTTAAGAAAAGGTTAAGCAACCCGGAAGCCTGACCCGTCGTAGGATCAATGTCCTCTTCCACCTTGACATGCATATACTGAGCAAGACTTTCAAGCAAATGCTGACGACGGTCACGGTACGTGGCGGCCTTACCCTTGTCCTGCAGCTCGAAACGCCTGATCTGCTTGTTAACCTCGTGCAACTTTTCCAAGATGGCATTCACCTGAACCACTGCATCCTTTACCGTCTCGGTGAGATCGCCCTCAATCATGTCGAACTTCTCGCCCGCTTCATTGAAACGTTTGCCCAAAGTATGCGCCTTGTGGAAGAGTTCCTGACGAACGGTGGCTTCATCAGGAGAAGCGGAAAGTTCTTGGAAGGCATTAAAGAAGTCGTTGAGTGCGCGCGTAAGACTGCCGGGCGCAAGATCGCTATCGAGTTGGTCGTCCAAACCGACGTTAACGCCCTCTCGAACCACCCGCTCACCAAGAACCGACTGCAGTAAATCCAGAATTTCCTTGCGCGCCTCCAAGGAAGCGGTCTCTCCGACCTCTGAAACCACGCGCCTGTCCAGAAGTGCGCTTCGAGCATGGTCGAGACCACCCATCTCAAGAGCAGTCGTCCCGAGATTGCCAACCTCCCGGTACATCGAGCCATCCCGTGACAGTACCCGCTGGCGGGCGTATTCCTCATCATTGACGTGGGATAAATTCTTGCCCGCGATCTCCGAGCTTTTCGCATGGTAGCGAAGAGCTTGGGTGGTCTTTACGATTTCTCCTAGGAGAGCCACGGGCGGGAAAGATGAAAGTTGAACGTCACGACTTCAGGCGGACTCCTCAAGGGTGGGTCGATATGCAGTGGAAAAACGCGACAAATCCCCCCTTTGATCGTAGGTCTTCGAATGCGAGCGTGGATCAACTGCGGCGAGAATCTGATCGGTCACGTCTCCGAGCCGAGAGATAAGCCTTCGGTTTTGGTCGAGTTTCCTACGAATTTTTGTGATCAGATTGTTGATTTCCTCAGCTATACTCTCAAACATAGGTTGGGTAACATCGGGGAAACAGGGAACCAACTCGGATAGACTGGAGTCATGAGGTTTGCCGAAACCAGATGCGAGGGACTCGACGTAGCCTTGACGCTTTTGCTGAAGAGCCTGACTCGCTTCCATCTGCGAGCGAACGGACTTATTGATTTCAAGTAAGTTCTCCGGCTCCCTGTTGAGAATGCTTTCCTGCTGGTTACTGAGCAACCCCATGAGCCCTCCGTACTCACGGAGTTCATCGCGAAGAAGATGGAGTAGATCCTCCCAAGAGAAATCAACCTCGACTTTGCTCGTTTCAGTTAGGTTTACCATCGGATTCCTTGATAGAAATTTGAGAGTCTTCAGAACCTTCGACCTTGGTCTCCAAAGCCTCATTCGTTTCAGCAGCTGCCTCGGCATCGACCTTCTTGTTCAAGTGCATCTGTAGCATGGTCGAGATGCCGAATCCACCTCCCTTGGCGATACTTTCAGCCAAGGCATCGGTAAACAAGTGACGATACATGCCTGAAGCGCCATCGGATTCGTCGAGAATGCCCTTGAACATCGGCTCGAGAGCCTGCTTCAGGTATTGCTTGACCAATAGTGACTCGAACTGCCCCGATACTGCGGCCGCTTTCTGCTTCTCACTGACGTGACGCGAATGCGCCATCTCCATGAGCATGGAAGAATCCATGCCCACGTATTGGCTTGAAGAAACTCCGGATGTGTCGGGCATGTCGTAGAAAGGTTAGTTTATGATCAACTCAGCCTGAAGCGCCCCGGCAGCCTTGATTGATTGGAGAATGGAGGACATTTCACGCGTGGTAAGACCCAATTTGTTGAGAGCTGCGGCCAAGTTGTTGACTGTGGTGGCTCCGGGAGGATCCAGCTCGTTGAGAGGTTCGAATCGTCCGACCTCCTCCACAAGCTCGGCGTTCGCTCCCTGTAGAACCTGAGTTGCTCCGGCGCTGAAGGGCAAGGGTTGGCTGACTCCCGTCGTCGGGTTTATGAAAATTGTTACGTTGCTGTTGCTTACGGCAACGGGGGCGATACGCACGCTCTCGGTGGCAACGATCGTACCTGTGCGCTCGTTTACAATTACCTTGGCTGCCACGTTCGGACGCACGTCGATTTCACCAACAGCGGCAATGAAGTTCGTCGTTTGGCCGCGAAAAGCTGCGGGAACCTTGATATTCACGGCCCCGGCATCCTCAGCCAACGCGCTGCCGGGAAAATACTTGTTGACGGCAGCAGCTATCTTGACGGCGGTCATGGCGTCAGGAGACCGCAAGGTCATTTCGATGGAATTGCCGGGCCCAATAACCTTGCTCTCGATTTCACGCTCAACAATCGCGCCATTGGTCACCCTCCCCACGGTTGGATGATTTACCTGCACGTTGGCGCCACCCGCCGCGCCTGCAGAAAGCCCTCCAATGGAAACCGCTCCTTGAGCCACGGCATAAACTTCGCCATCAGCTCCAAAAAGAGGCGTCTGTAAAAGCACTCCGCCCTGAAGAGCGTCGGCATTACCGATTGACGCAACCGTGACATCGAGTCTGGAACCCTCCTTGGCAAAAGGACCAATGTCGGCCGTGACCATAACAGCCGCAATGTTACGAGACTTGTCGGCCTTATCGGCCCTAATGCCCAACCGCTCAAGCGCATTTAGAATACCTAGCTCGGTGTACTCAATACGGGAATCGCCCTGCCCTGCCAGACCAGTAACGACCCCATAGCCGAAAAGCTGGTTCGACCGGGAGCCTTTGACTTGAGTCAAATCCTGAATACGAGCTCCGAAAAGTCCCGAAACAATGATGGCGTAGATACCCGTCAGGAAAAATAATTTCTTAATGCCAATCATAATCAAAAAGATCAAAATGGATTTAGTATGCCGGAAAGACGCTGATACCAGGATTCCTTCTGGGCGTCGTTCAGGCTTCCCTTGGCGACAAATTCGATCTGGGCGTCGGCGACATACTGGGAGGAAACGACGTTGCGGTATCGCAACCCCTCCTTGAATCCGAAGCCAACGTCATCAGGCCGAACCAACCCCTTGAGTACTGCATAGTAGCTCTCCCCGGAAAAAGTGACCATCCGAGCTCCCTCCACGACCAACACCCCATTGGGCAAAGTATCGATTACGACTACGCTGATCTTGCCGCGGAGATTCTGTGAATTGGCAATCGAACCTCCTCCCTTGGAACTGCTTTTAGTTTCTATCTCAGTTCCGGGCAACTGCCCTTTGTGGGTACCCATTTTGCTCTGGGCGAAAAGGAATTGCTTTACGGCATTCTCGACCTGAGACTGACGGTTGCGGGTAGTGTTCTGCGAAGCGGCGAGAGATGCGCTTTCGCTCACGTCTATGGTCAGGAGATCGCCCACACCATAAGCCCTCTTGTCCACGAACAATCCCCGGCCTCGATTGCTACTCTTGAGCCATAGCGAAGCTCCGAGCAGATCAATGACGGGCAGGAAGACAAGCCCTCCGACCAGCAGGGCAGCCACACTAGAAGTATACCTTGACGCTATTTTCATTCAGTACCTTGGCTTGGAATTCACGCTTCGAGGAAAGATTGCGAATGCGGACGAAGGATCCCTCAACCCCATCCTCCAAAGATTGTCCCTTCATCTCGACATATATACCCTTGCCGGAAGCAAACACGTTCACCACCTGCCCCTTGCGCACCAAAACCACCTTGGACAAGTGGCTCCATTTGAGCATGGTTCCCGGTTTCAAATTTGTGGCCACTTGGTAACCGTTGAGGCGCGCATCGGCCCTGACGCAACCCGAACCCAGACTTAAGACATCCATAGGGCGAGATGCGAGGGACTCGGGAGTGATCCGGTTGCCTCTCGACAAGAACGACTTGGTGGTGGCAACGCCTACCATTTGAGAACAACTCAGGGGATAACCCCACTCACCGAGCTTCCGACCATTGGCTACGATTGAAAAACGAATAAAGGCATTGGCAGAGAGTTCGTCGGGAATCAACTGAAGGGGTTGGAACTCCCAATTCGCGGGCACCTCCAAAGGTTTCCATTCGCGAGATAACCGCGTTCCAACCTCGCCCGCAGCTTGGTAGCGACGAGCAAGAGCAGCTGCAATACGTTTTTCCAGAGTGCCCGCATTCAAGGTAACAACTTCACTAGAGACGCGAGAGGCTGGAGCCGTGAAGGCCCGGGGCAAAGACGGAGCAGGCGCCACGAATCCCGAACGACTGATTCCAGTCCGGACGGGCCGCAAGGATGAGAGGTCGACCGGAGACAAGAGACGAGTAACGTCGGCTCGAAGAAGACTAAACATGCTCGCATACGCGAGAACTATGACTAATAGTCGCATTTAACGTTTCAGCTGGTTGACCCGGCTAAGCATCTCGTCGGAGGTCTGGATTGACTTGGAATTGATCTCGTAGGCACGCTGGGCAATAATCATATTTACCATTTCCTCGACTACATTGACATTCGACATCTCGAGATAACCCTGCTGAAGCACGCCGAACCCGTTCTCACCGGGAGCCCCGATTTCAGGCGGACCACTGGCTTCGGTCTCGATAAAAAGATTCCCTCCCATTGCCTTCATCCCCGAAGGGTTGGGAAAACGCACCAATTCGAGTTGCCCAATAATTTGTTCCCCATCAGCTGTCTGGACGGACACCTCGCCAGTCGGAGAAACAAAAACGTTGGTCACCTCGGGATCAATCTGAATCCCGGCAGCCAGTGGCAGGGCATCAGCCGTCGTAAGCTGCCCGTCGGGCCCTACCTTGAAAGCCCCGTCGCGAGTGTAGGACTCGGTGCCGTCGGGACGCTCGACTTGGAAAAACCCCACCCCATCAATAGCCACATCCAGTTTTTCACTGGTTTGGGTTAAAGTTCCTTGAGTAAAGACCTTCGGAGTGGCGACAACTTTGGTGCCGTTACCCATTTCAACACCCGTGGGAATAACGTTACCAGCTCCCGTTTGGCCTCCTGCCTGACGAGGATTCTGATAGAGAAGCTCCTGAAACTCGATCTTGTTCTTCTTGTATCCCGTCGTGTTGACGTTGGCGATGTTGTTGGAAATGACGTTCAGGTTCAGTTGCTGAGCCTGCATCCCAGTGGACCCGGAATAAAGGGAAAGATTCATGGCTGTTTCCTGTGGTTCTGGTTCGCGTTAAGGATTTGGTAGACAAAAAGAAAAATCATGCGGTGTGCCCTAGTGTTCCAATGGCCTTCCCGATGTTCTGATCGAAATGCTGGATCATCTTCTGGTTTGCCTCGTGAGCACGAGAAACCTCGATCAATCCGATCATCTCCTGAATAGCTGACACATTACTGTTCTCGAGATAGCCTTGCATAATCACGAACTGTTCGGGATCGGCTGGTTCGGGCTCAACCTCGGGATCCTTGGCGACGAAACCTCCACCGACTTTACGCAATTCCATGAGCGGATCGTCAAAAACGAAAACGCCAACTTGACCAAGAAGTTGACCGTTCTGAAAAATTTGGCCTTCCTTGTCGATAGTCAGGGAACCCGCCCCGGGAACAGTTTGAATGTTGTTTCCGTCAGCCCCTGCGAATTCATGTCCCATGCTGTTGACCATTATGCCATCCGCATTCGTGTAAAATTGACCGTCCCTGGTATAAGCCGTCTTTCCGTTTACATTCACCAAACCAAAAAAGCCTCCCCCTCGCAGCGCCATGTCCATGGGGTTGTTGGTCTGCCTCATTTCCCCTTCCTCGAAATCGACCTGATTCTTCATTACGGGAAAGGAACCTGGCATCTCGTTCCTGAGCCGATCATGGGTACTGCGGGCAATCTCCCCACCCTCGACTGCTTCAAAACTCACAGCCACCTTCTTAAATCCGGCGACGTGACTCGCGGCGATATTGTTCGCGATGACATTCTGGTATTGCTCCAAACCCCGGAGGGCTGATGCGTTCTCGTAAAGGGAAAGATTCACGCCCTCACGCAAAGCAATACCCGCGCCGGTTACGGAAACTCCTGATGCCCAATGGAGTTAAGCTTAGACAGGGAGAAGTACGGAAAAATGTACCTTACATTCCGACACCCGCCCGCATGGCGAAGATTCCCGCTAGTCAATATTCGCAGTTCAGCTCGAGCCTGCGCCCGCTTTCAAGACGCACCACTATCTGAACTGGGCGACCATCCACCGAAATGACCTCCACCTTCGGTCCCTCTTCCTCCTCATAAAGAACTTGAGTGTCTCCAACTACGGCAGGATCAGAATCCTCGCACTGCTGTTCAGCAACAGCGTCAGATTCAGAACCTTGCTCAAGGTAAGAGCGAAAAGAACTGGTATCCTGATCGGACAAGGCTGGGTTGCCCGAAGTCCCTCTTCCAGCAAGATAACTTTCCATGGGTCGTTATAAGCAGGTTCCGTTCCGGCTTATTTTCACTTAGGGAAGTGCGCCAGACTTTCCTTGCTCTTGTCAATGACGAGGCTTAACTCGACCCGCCGGTTCTTGTCAGGACGATTTGGAAAGCGCTTGTTAGGGATGGTCGAACCATGACCCTTCATGCCCTCCATCTTGGCCAAGAGATCACTTTGACCACCCAAGGGAGCAGAGTAAAAAGTCAATGCGTGCAAGATTTCGTAAGCTTGGTCGAGCTACATCTTCCATTCAGACAGCTTGCCCTCATCGTGATCTGAGAGACGTTTTTCACGACGCTCGGCAGGAACCGTCGAACCACTAATGATGTTGGCCAACCGGGCTTCTCTGCCCTCTTCGAGGTGATTGGTGTGGGAATCTATTCTAGCAATCATCAAGTGACGGTCAAGTAACCAAGCCATCTGGCCTACGACCTTTCTTCCGAACTTTGTAAGGTTCGGGGAGGAGGGTTCGAATAGCGGTTTGTCATCTCCATGATAAAGGGTGACGTGGATACGTTCGTTCGCTACTTCAATATGTATGGTGTCCTCTTCGAGTTCATGTTGCTTCAAGCGAGCATACCAATCATTTGCAATTCGATAGAGCACGTCGACGTCAATTGAGGTCGTGTCGTTGGTCTTCCGCATGGTTGTATCGGAACGACCCACGATTTGATCAACCATACTTCCGGGGCGAGCGTCCTTTTGCTCGATAGGAGTGGATTTCGGCACACCCGCCTTGTAGGGATCACGGAAGAAACGAGTTGTGGCAACAATGACCTCCTCATCTTCCGAAAGAATCCAGAGCACGAGGAAGAGCGACATCATTCCCGTAACGAAATCCGCATAAGCTACTTTCCAAGCACCGGCATGACTGCCTTCAGGCTTATGCCGGCGAATGATGAAACGTTTCATAAAAGAAAAATCGGCAGAAAACCGAAGCGGGCAGTGTTCAGCCGCCCTTGGCGGCTTCCTTGCACTGTTCCTCGAGTTCGTCTGCGGAAGGTTGAATGGGAAGGTCAAGCGAACGCCTCCCGATCTCTACCGCCATGATTGGCGACAATCCCGTCGCAAAGCCACTTACCGCTCGTTCTACGATTCGGAAGTAGAGGAATTCCTGCCCTTGGTTGAGAGAAACCAGTCGCCCTAGAGGAATTCCTATACCATATGCCAAGAAGATACCCAAAAAAGTGCCGCTAAGTGCCGCAGCCACTTTTTGACCAACTGCTTGCGGGTCTTCCAGATTGGACATGGTGTTGATTATGCCAAGCACAGCAGCAACAATGCCTACTCCAGGCAGGGCGTCGGCAACCATCTCAATGGCCTTGACGGAACGTCCTGCTTCAGCTTCACGACTACTAAGTTCGGCATTTAGAATGCCCCCGATCTCAGCAGGCTTGCATCGACCATCAACAATGGGGCGAAGAGAGTTGCAAAGAAATTCGACAAGGCGCGCATCATTCAAGAAGGAGGGATATTTTGTGAAGATCGAGCTATTCTGAGCATCGCTGACATGCTCGTCTAATGCAGGAGTGCCCTTGCGGCGACCGAGCATGAAAAGTTCGTAGAGAAGAACGAGCAGGTCGATGAATTTCCCCTTGTCGGAAGACCCCCCTTTGAAAGCCTTTGTAATATCGCCCACCAAACCCATAAGAACGGTCTTGGGACTTGAGACGATTACGATCCCGATGCCGATGCCGACGATGATTATGATTTCGCCTAGGTGGATAAGCCACATAGGATTCCCACCTGCAGCGGCAAACCCACCAATACAGGATGCGAAGACTACTACTATGCCTATGGCGAGGAGCATTTACGGATGTGCGTTAATTTGGGCGAGTGTGCGGAAGTGGCTACGCAAGCTTATTATCGTATGCGAAAGAATCTGACTGATTCGCCCTTCGGTCAAGCCAAAGATTTCCGCAATCTCGACCATTTTCATCTCTTCATAATAATAAAGAGCGAGGATTTTCTTCTGTTGGTCGGGTAATTCCTTGATGCGTTCACGCAAAAGATCAACCCGTTCGCGACTCTCAGTTTTCCCAAGAGGATCGACTTCGGTGGGGTCTGAAAGAATTTCCGATAATGTGGCAGGCGCCCCTTCGCCGTTGCGGAAGTCAAGAGGTGCATCAATAGGCACAAAAGTAACAGGCTGAGTTTCCCGGAGAAGTTTTTGGTATTCTCTCTCGTCCACATTTAGCTCCTGACGAACCTCATGCTCCTGCACAGGTCTCATGTACTTAGCCTCAAGTTCGGTGATCGTAGCCTGAAGAGAACGAGCCTTGGCTCGATTTGCCCGAGGAAGACAATCAATACGGCGTAGCTCGTCAAGAAGAGCTCCCTTGATACGCAATCCGGCATAACTACCGAATGTGCGCCCTTTCGAAGGATCAAACTGGTTCACTGCCAAGACGAGCGCCTTCGCCCCTATCCCATACAAGTCGTCGCTCTCAATATTGTCGGGAAAATGATGCCGCATGCGCGATACGATTGACTTCACTAAAGGAAGATAGTTCTCAATCAGCTTTTCTCGCTCCTTTTCATCGCTCATGACCCGCTTGTACATGCGGGATGCCTCCCTAAGACGTTCGGAAGACTGTTTGCTCTGCTCAGTCGAAGCCCTGACTGCCGCTGAATTGCTCATTAAACGAGTCGATAGTTCAGGCGGAAGTATTTACTCCCGGCTCGACTCCTGCTGCAGCCTCGGAGGTAGCTTCGGCAGAAGCTTGAACAGCAAGTTCTTCAGGCGAAAGTTTAGATGCGGGCAAAAGATTTCCAGAGGAGGAAGATAAATCAGCCGAACCGCTTTCGCTGCTCGGATCAGGGGCACTCGAAGAGAAATCAACGGGCAAAGAACGCAAAACCAAACCGAGAAAAATACGTCCGCCTACTGCAAAAAGGAGACAGCCGATACTTCCGCGCACCAAGGCATCAAGAGCATTTCCAGTAAGAATCCATCCCAAGGAAAAAAACAACACAAAACCAATGAAACCGGAAAGGCAGAAAAAGAAACGAGCGTCGTTGTTCATATAATTAGACGGACATGCGGGTTATGCCACGGTCGTAAAGTTGCTCGGGAAAGGTTCGTGCAATCAATTGATTGAGCACGTTTATGGAGAAATCTCCCGTTACGTTTTGTCCATGACAAATGCACAATGGGGTAAGCCCGCTTCGCAGCACTGTAGGCCAAAGCTTTGTGGAGTTGGACAGTTCGTCAAAGTGCGTGAGAGCCAAATGCGTAGCTCCAAAGAGCCTGGATAGAGATATAGCCTGATCAATTACGGTACGATCGTAAGCACCGTTCAGAACCAAGACGCGGGTATCAACTTCAAGCAAGTCCAAGGTTTCCCGAGTTTGAATCCAATCTTCCCTGTGATTAAGGGAAATCCCCGGAAAATCCAAATAGAGAGGGTTCTCTTCGGCAACTGAGGGAATGTTAGCAGGCTCTCGATATAGGGTAACTCCAACCACCTCACAAAAAATTCGAAGCGCATCATCAGGATTAGGGATACCGTTCTCGACCTTCAGGACGTTCGGAGTATGCTTGTTGATGAAGACTTCGTGAGCGAGGAATTTGCAAAGGGTTGTAGTCTTGCCCACTCCTGGAGGACCAACTAGAGCGATTCTGTCCGTAGTACCACGATTTTCCAGTGAACGATACCGCTCGCTCAGACCCACAGTAATTTCCTTCAGGGCGTCCGCCAAGGGCAATTGCTTGATTTCGTCCCAACGAGGCCAAGCCCTGAGATCAGTAAGAAGGCCGGAATCGAAACCAGCTCTCCCAAGAAGGCGCCCAACGTCGGAACCGTCATCCTGCTGGTCATCGCCAAGCTCGACACTCGGTTCGGGTTCAGGCACATTGGGGAGAGGTTCAGTATTGTTCTTTGAAGAAATTTCAGAGTCCGAAATGGACTCTGAGTCTCCAAGGCCTTCGGGAGAATCAGCAACGTCTTGCTCATTTTCTTCTATTTCGGGTGGAATTTCTGCAATCACCTCTAGTTTAGGAGAAGAAATAAACTTGGCCAAACCTTGACCTCCTACCTGCTTGACCGAAGTGACGCGAGCGTTAGTCCCGAGCTTTTGCTGTATGACCCGGACGGCCTCGTCTGCCGATCGGACGACAAGCCGATACCGCTTGCCCGTTTTCGCTTTAGTTTCTTCTTCCACAACTGCGCTCATTTCGGTTTTTACTTAAGAAACAGGCTAGGCTGCCAAGGCCGGTGCCGCCTCGGTTTCCGATGATCGGACGTCTTCCATCGCTTGGGTGATTTCTTCGGGCAATGACTGCTCGGGCAAGGCAATTGCAGCAAAAGGTTCGATAACGGTTTCTGCAGGAAGCTCCTGATATGCGATCACGCTCAACTGCGGGTACGAGGGTTCCATGAAACGCCTGAAAGCCAGACGCAGTTCGGAAGTTGTAATAATAATGGGGGTAAGCCCCTGTTCCGCCATCTCCAGTATCTTGGGCTCGATTTCCCGCACTATACCCTCCGTCAAGCTCGGATCCATGGTGAGCCCCACGTCGAACTGACTTCGCTTAACGCGTGAAATGAGGATTTGCTCTAGGCGTGGCTCAAAGGTCATCGCAAGAAGCTTGCCGGATTCAACTTCGTATTCCTTAACGAAATACATGCCCAGTCGTTTGCGAGCCTGCTCGGAAAGGTCGTCTGGATTCTTAGTTATAGCCGCCATATCGGCGATGGTCTCCAGGATTAGGGTAAGATTCTTGATGGAAATCCCTTCTCGCAGGAGATTTTGAAGTGTTCGCTGAATGATTCCGACATTAACAAGATCCGGAAGCAATTCGCTGACAAGGGTGGGATTCCCCTCCTTGACCAAGTCGAGAAGACGCTGCGTACCTTCTCTCTCCAAAATTAGGTACGCATTCTTTTTCAGGATGTCCGATAGGTGAGTCACCAATACGGAGGAGGGATCTACCACCGTACAACCCTCGATCTCTGCGTTGCGGCGTTCCTCTTCGGGTATCCACAAGGCATCAATCCCAAAGACTGGCTCAACGGTGGGGATTCCGTCCAACTTGCCGGTCTCTCCACCTCCCATGTTCATCGCAAGAACCCGTTCGGGAATTACCGAGGAGCGAGCGATCTCCTTGCCCCGCAAAAGGAAGCGATATTCATTAGGCTCCAACTCAATGTTATCACGTACCCCGATAGTGGGCAGCAACATGCCCATCTCCTTGGCAAAATTAGTACGAGCACCAGTGATGCGTTCCAAAAGGTCGCCACCTTTTTTCTTGTCAGCCAATACAAGCAACCCATAGCCCATCTCGAGACCAAACACTTCTTGATCAATGGCAGACTCCATTGGCGTTTTCGACGAAGCTGACTCTCCTGCCGCGACCCCATCTTCACCAGATGGCGCCCCCTCGCCGGGCAGACGAGATTGTGCAGCTCGATGAGCACCTGCTGGCTCCATCCCTTCCGGCAGTTCCTCGATTTCAGGACCTACGCCAAGAGCCTTTTTCTTCAATAGATAGGCTACTGTAAAACAAAGCATGGCAAGAATGAAGAAAGGCCAGAAAGTGTCGGAAAGGAACAAAGCAAAGGCCAGAAGCATGCCACCGGAAATTCCGACGGCCCGGGGATAAATGGTCAGCTGCTTTCCTACGAACTCCCCAAGATTAGCTTCTTCCGAAGAACGTGTTACTAGAATCCCAGCCGCAATGGATACGATGATGGCAGGTATCTGCGAAACCAAACCGTCACCGATGGAAAGAATGGTATAAGTCTGGAGGGCGTCTGTGATCGGCATTTCGCGCTGGAAATAACCTATGAGAATACCACCAATGACATTAACTACTGTGATGACAATGCCGGCGATGGCATCCCCTCGAACAAACTTACTGGCTCCATCCATTGCTCCATAGAAATCGGCGTCCTTCTGGATGCGTTCTCGACGACTGAGGGCGTCGGCCTCGGAAATAATCCCAGCATTCAATTCCGCATCGATGGACATCTGCTTTCCAGGCATAGCATCCAGAGTGAAACGAGCCGTAACTTCGGCAATACGACCCGCGCCTTTGGTAATGACCACAAAGTTGATGATGACCAAGATAAGGAAGACGACGGCCCCTACTACATAGTTCCCACCCACGACGAAAGTTCCGAAGGATTGGATGACTGAGCCAGCATCCGCCTCGAGCAAGATGAGACGAGTGGAGGCTACGTTAAGACCTAGTCGATAGAGGGTCACTGCCAAAAGCAGAGTGGGAAAAACGGAAAACTCCGGGGGATCCTTGACGTAGATAACGGTTACCAGAATAAGCAAGGAAATGCCAATGCTGATAACAAGCAATAGGCTCAGCAAATCCTTGTGAACAGGGATGACGAGCAAGAAGACCGCTCCAAAAAGCCCCAGCACAAAGGCGAGATCGGAATTCCCCTTCAGAGTTCCAAGCTTACCGTTCAGACGTTGTAAGAATGCTGGCATGACGACTTCAGGCAGCTGACTTGGCGACAAGGCGGCGAGCCTTTAGGCGGTGAAAATAATAGGAATGCATCTTGTAAACGTGAGCCAAAACTTCAGCGACGATACGATAAAACTCCTGAGGGATAGGCTCCCCTACCTTGCCCAAGGCATAAAGAGCCCTTGCCAACGGTTTGTTCTCGACCGTGGGGACCTCGAATTCGGCGGCAATCAATTTTATTCTTCTAGCCAAGAGATTTTCTCCTTTCGCGACAACTATGGGAGCAAGATTCGCGCCTCTTTCATATCGAAGGGCTACAGCATAGTGCGTCGGATTGGTCACGACAACGTCCGCAGTCCCTACATCCTCAAGGTTTTGGCCACTCAGCAACTCCATTGCCTTCTTTCGCTGGGTCGACTTCACTTCGGGTGAAACCTCTTTGCTTTTCCGCTCTTCCTTCACCTCCTCCTTGGTCATCTTCATCTCCTGAGTATTCTCCCTTTTTTTGATGATATAATGAATGATGGCGATGATTGCCAACATCAGGAGTAGCAAAGCAAGCATGATGATGAATAGCTTATGAATGAACTCGGGAAGATACTGGATGGGAACGGGAGTAAAGAAAATGGGGTCGTCGATAATAATCAGCATGGTTACCCATACCACTGTTCCAATCGCCAAAAATTTAAGGAAATCTATAGCGAAGGTCTTGAGACCCTTTAATCCAAATATCCTCTTGAACCCACTAATAGGATTCAATTTGTTCAATTTAGGTTCCATGGCTTTGGGCGTTAAACGAAAGCCCGTCTGCAACCCTTCTGCAATCACTCCTGCAACAAAACATGCAAGCAGGAGAGGCAAAACTATGAAAAATAGGGTTTGGTAAGCCGTGGTCAAAGTGTGGGTAGCCCCCTCGTGCGTGGCATGAATCTTGTGAAGATTCTCAAAAACGGCCCGAGTGAATTGCGCTAAATCACCAGCCTTTTGAGGGGCAAAAGCTAAAATGACCAGAAACCCGGCTAGAAGGGTCAGGGTCATCCCAATCTCAGGCGCTTTAGCAAATTGACCCTTGGACCGCGCTTCAGACAACCGCTTTTCAGTTGGTGGTTCAGTTTTTGAACTCTTGTCTACGTCAGCCATAAAAAATAGGGGGTGAAAATGGCATTAGGGTTGAATCAAATCCAGCATGACGAGTGCCGATCTCTTGCTATGATCCAATACGTAAGCCGTAATCAGAAGGAGTGAGGAAATAAGTAAAGCAAGGCCACACATTATCCGCACGGCAAAACTTGTAATAAAGACATTCATTTTCGGCACAGCTTTGCCAAGGACGGCAAATGAGATGTTGACGAGAAAGTTCAACGCTATGAATGGGGCAGCCATCAGCGTGCCCACCACGAAAACCGTGGCCGTCTCCCGAACATATCCAAGCATGGGATTGGCCGAAAGGAAATAGGAACCGATAGGCAAAAGCTCAAAGCTGAGAGTGAACGCCCGTAAAACATCATAGTGGATGCCGGCGACAAAGAACACCAGCAAACTGAAGTAGTAGAGTAAGGTAGTTATAGTCGCATCGCTAGAACCTAGCAGAGGGTTTACACTGTTACTGGCCATTAATCCGATCTCGTATGAAATCAGATGGCCCGCCAATTCTACTGCAAAAAAGACCATTCGAACCGACATCGCCAGAAGCAGCCCAATACACACCTCGTTCATAGCCAACAAGATAGCCCCAACGAAATGATGTGCCAGATCAACATTTGCGGGCACAAGAGGATTTATCAAAATAGCAAGCAGCAAGGCAAACCCGACACGTATTCTTTTGGGAATCATCTTCCCTGCAAACAGCGGAATACCCAGAAAAAAAGCGCCCGTCCGAAGAAAAACGAGCACCCATACGATAATTTGCTCCGCCTCGATCGTCATTGGGCCATGGTAGGGATCAGGTTGAACATGGAGATACAAAACTCGGTCATAGTTCGCATGATATAATTGGCCGAGACGATAATCGCCAATGATACGGCGACCAACTTGGGCACGAAAGTCAGGGTTTGTTCCTGAAGGCTTGTAATGGATTGAATCAGACTTACGGATAAGCCAACTACCGTAGCCGTGCCAAGAATGGGAATGGCTAGCATCAAACCTGTCTGCAAAAGGTTCCTCATAATATCTACTGCCAGTTCCATCGTCATGACTGCGTCCTTCCTCCTTTCCCCTGAGATTCGTTCAGGCTATGTTAAAACTCTCAACCAGCGATTGCACGACCAAGTACCAACCGTCCACCAATACGAAAAGAAGAAGTTTGAAAGGCATAGAGATAACGACCGGGGGCATCATCATCATGCCCATCGACATCAGGGAAGAGGCCACGATGAAATCCACGATGATGAACGGAATAAAGATTAGAAAGCCCATCTGGAAGGCAGTCCGTAATTCGCTGAGTACAAATGAAGGCACAATCACGCTCAAGGGCAACTCGTCCCGAGTCATGGCGCCCTGACGAGCTATTTCCAGAAAAAACTGCGCGTCAGCCTGACGAGTCTGATTCAACATGAAATCCTTCATGTGAGCGGTAGCCACCAAGAGAGCATCGCCCGACTTCATCTCGCCAGCCATGTAGGGAGTAGCAGCATCATCATAAATACGATTCCAGACCGGACCCATGATGAAGAACGTGAGAAAAAGTGCTAACCCGATGATGATTTGACTAGAGGGAGCCGCATTTACCCCTATTGCGTTCCGGACGAAACCAAGCACGATCACAATCCGGGTAAAACAAGTCATCATCATTATTATGGAGGGACCCAAAGTCAGAATCGTCATCGCCACGACAAGTTGAATAGCGACCCCGAAATCCCCTTCGTCGTTGGAACCCGACACATCTATTCGCAATCCCGGAGCCCCTGTCCCGGTCGTCTGTCCCCATGCATCCCCCGTACACAGCAAAAGAATAATGACAGCAAAAACAGGAACGAACAACCGACGACACCTGGCGCGAAAACGATTCACGTATCACTCTCCTTGCCTTCGCTTGCTTCTTTCTCTGCACTCAAAACGGTTTCAAAATCCTTTTCTGGCTTCTCTATGTCACGAAGATTCGAAAGGTGGTTGATCGCGTTGGGACTGATTCCAAGCAAGTGTCGCTCATGCCCGAACTGGGCCACGACGAGATATTGGCGATTTCCCAACGCACAGGTATCGGCCAAGTGAATTCGGCCTGCGCCAGCGGCTTTCATTCCTGGTCGCTTATTCCTGT
>CAZWTI010000050.1:0-6564 GCA_964637065.1 uncultured Puniceicoccaceae bacterium | reverse complement strand
CACTGGATGCCTTTGCCTTGGTTGCCTTGAACAAAGCTCGCGCCGCCAATGGCTTGAAACCACGCTCACGAAAAGACGCGCCTCTCTTTCGATTTGCTAAGGAGCTGAATCTCGCAGAAATTGAAAAAGCCAAACTTGTGGTTTCCGACTAGAAACCAAAGGTCTCCCGAAGATAGGCCAAGCTTTGTGTTGCGATGGTCTCGGGGTCGGGAGAATAGTCAAAGACTTCTACCGAGACATATCCATCATAGTTTACTTCCCCTAGGGTTGCTGCAATCGGTTCGAACTTCATTTCTCCGAAGCCTGGTCCGCGGAGGTTGGGGTCATTGGCATGAAAATGAACGAAGAATTCGCGACTTTCACGAATGATTTCAGGTATGGACTTCGGTTCGTCGCTCATCGCCTTCACGTCGAGGTGGAGTCGGAATGCAGGGTGATCAACTGCCTGTATTAGCCGTACGGTTTCTGCAGCCGTGTTTAGAAAATTGGTTTCCGTTCGAGCCAGGGGCTCCATCGCAATGGTGACGCCTACTTCACCAGCCGTTTCCGACACTTGACGAAGGGTTTCGCTCGCCCGAGAGAATGCCTCCTCGTAGTCTTGACCTTTTTCGACATCCCGTTGTTTCGGACTGCCCCAGACCATTATTTTTCCCCCCATCGCGGCACAGATTCGAGCGAGGTGTCTTGCGAAGGCAACTGTGTCCTTTCGGAGCAAGTTGTCCTCTGAGCTGATGTGCAGCCATGCAGGTTTTACCAGCAGCCAATGCAGACCAATCAATTCAAGCCCTGCAGCATTGGCCATCTCTCCGAAGCGTTTGGCTTCCTTTTCAGTTAATTCTCTTGGATCTTCTTTCAGGGTAAAAGGGGCTACCTCTATCCCGTCGTAGCCGGTCTCGGCGACGTGGGCGCAGGTTTTTGTGAAGTCCCATCCTTGATAGGTTTCGTTGCAAATTGCGAATTTCATGGGTTAATGATTCAATTGTGCAAATCTACAAGGCCAAGCCTTTTCTGCCGGACGAAGCACTCATTTTTCGACACCATGATCTTCTGATGAAGCTAATTCTTGTCCTTATAATTTCTATCCCGCTTGTTTTGTTGTCCTCGCATGCAGGAGATTGGCCGCAATGGCTTGGCCCAAACAGGGATGGTGTAGGAGTTGATGAAAAACTGATTCAGCCCAAGTCGGGTGAGGAGTTTCCGGTTCTGTGGAAAGTTCCTCTCGGCGAGGGTTGGGCGAGCCCGGTAATTTCTCATGGCAAGCTTGTCATTCATCATCGCCCGGGAGCGGAGGAGTCCATCGATTGTCTTGACGTGCTTTCGGGGAGAATCCTTTGGAGGCATTCCTTTCCTTCTGGTTATCGTGACGGTTTCGGTATGGCCGAGGGACCACGATCTACTCCCACAATTTCTGGCGACGGCGTCTTTACCTACGGACCGCAAGGCATTCTGAACTGTCTCGATTTCAGAACCGGCAAGTTGAAGTGGAAGGAAGATGTTTCCAAGAAATTCCGTTCACCGAAAGGGTTTTTCGGCCGATGTTGTTCACCTTTGGTCGTTGGAAATTTGGTGATGCTCGACGTAGGTGGACCTGGAGCGGGGGTGGTTGCATTCGACAAGGAAAATGGCAAGGTGCTTTGGAAATCCACCGATCATGAGAACGATTATTCTTCTCCGGCCTACTTGAAGGTTGGTAACGTTGCATGTTCCGTCTTCTTTTTACGTGAGGGTTTTCTGGGTCTGGAATCCAAGACGGGGCGACATCTTTTCTTCGAACGTTTTCGTTCGCCCATCAACGCTTCGGTGAACGCGGCAACACCTTTGGTCGTCGGAGACTCCGTTTTCGTGTCGAGTTGCTATGATGTCGGGGGCGCCTTATGGAAACTAAAACCTGATGGAAAGGGGCAAGTATCTACGCAAACCCTCTGGAAGAAGGGTGGCTCGCTTGACAGTCATTATGCCACGGCAGTCCACCACCAAGGCTACTTGTACGGTTTTCATGGTCGCCAGGAACGTGGACCCGAACTCCGTTGTGTAAGTCTTGTGGATGGTTCAGTCCGGTGGACTACGGGTCGCATATCCGCAGGAAATCTTCTCCTTGCGGACGGAAAGCTTCTAGTCCTCACCGAAGATGGTGAGTTCATTCTGGCTGTAGCTTCCCCTAGAAATTTCAAAGCACTCCACCGTCAACAACTTTTGGGACTTGAGACACGTGCGCATTTTGCCTTGTCTGATGGGAGACTCTTCGCTCGCGACAAGCGTCTTCTCGTTTGCCTGAACTTGAAGAGGGGCACGCCCTAATCTAGCTTAGTACGCTGTTCACCACATTCATGGCATTGCCCCTGAGGAAGGCTCGAAGGTTGGCAACTGTCGCTTCGAGCAGACGCTTGCGCGCTGCGAACGTGGCCCAGGCAAGGTGAGGGGTTACGAAGCAATTCTTTGCTACAGGCAGTGGATTGTTTGGCAATGGGGGTTCGGTGGAAAGAACGTCTAGCCCCGCTCCCGCCAAACGTCCCTCGTTGAGTACATCCGCTAGGGCTTGCTCGTCCACGAGCTGGCCGCGACCCGTATTTATAAGGTATGCCGATGTCTTCATCCTTTCTAGGTTTTCGGAATTTACCACCCTTTCAGTTTCAGGGGTGAGGGGGCAGTGTAGGGATAGTACGTCACTGCGACGGAAGAGGTCTGGTAGGACAACAGCATCGACCTCACCAGAGATGCTCTCTTTGAGTGAGCGACTGTAGGCGATGACGTTCATGCCGAAGGAAGATCCTATGCGGGCGGTTTCCTTTCCGATGGTGCCGTATCCGAGGATGCCGAGGGTGAGACCGTCCAATTCCACGAGGGGAAAGTCGGTGAAGGAAAAGTCGGGGCAACTCGCCCAGCGGCCTTGAGAGACGGCATTCGCGTGGTGGGCCGTTCGCTGCGTGAGGTTTAGGATGTGAGCGAAGACCATCTGGGCGACGGATTTGGGCCCGTAACCTGGAACGTTGGTGACAGGAATACCGCGGTCGGAAGCAGCTTCGCAATCCACTATGTTTACTCCCGTGGCTGTGACGCCCACATACTGCAAATTGGGTAGGTCCTCGATGGTTTCTCTGGAAACGATGGCCTTGTTGGTGATGATGACCTCGGCTCCGGAGCATCTTTTCGCCACCTGTTCAGGGGGCGTTCGTTCGTGAACCTCAAGTTCGCCGAATTCAGCGAGACCGTCCCATGAAAGGTCTCCAGTGTTGAGGGTGTATCCATCCAAGATGACGATCTTCATGAGGTGAAAAAATTGAAACGATGCCGTTGGACAGAATAATTCGCTACCATGCGGAACTGTTTACTTGGCCGTGCCGGCTTTTCCGCTTGCTGTCTTGCGGGCCAGTTTCAGTGCGAATTCCATCACCGTGTCGACTTTGGCGACGAAGTCTTTCTGGTTTTGGGCAACCGGATGGTCGGGACGAACTCCGCTTCCTTTTGGGAAAGCCCTGTCTCCACGGTAGTTTTCGTACTTAATCAGTGGAATTTCAAGTTGACATCCAGTGTTGGGCAAATCGTAGAGCACCATGTTGCCCGCCGCGAAGGTGGCGTGCCCGCCTCCGGTTTCCTCGCCGATGAAGGTGACATTGTCGTTGTTCAGCAGGAAACTGCACAGTACCACTCCTCCAGAGTGAGTCCAACCGCTGATGAGAGTGTAGATATGGCCGTCGAATGCTGTTTTCCTTGGCTTCCATTCGCGGTTTTTTTCATCGAGCATGGCATACCGAACTGGGTCAACCTTGCGGAATTCCTTCCCCAGTATCCTCTCAAGCATCTTTGGGAATTGGTTACGCGCCAAGTGGTCCTTGGCGGGAATTGTCAGGGTCTTGGTTTCGGCCGACTTTACGTCGCGAAAGGGGGCTTGGGCGAAGTATGAGAAGAGTTGGGCATCGTTGCCCACGTAACCACCATCGTTTTGTCGCAGGTCGAGGATGATGCATTTGACGGCATCGTTTTCCTCGAGCGCCTCGAACTTCTCTCTGAGAAAAACCTTGTACTTCTGGCGCCCCTTTTTGTTCAACCCGAAGTCGAAGGAGTTCATGCTGAACAACTGGATGCCTTTATCGATCTGTCTCAACTTGTATTTCTTTAGTTTGCCGAGGTTCGAGTGACGTTCGGCCAGCACATCCTCGAGTTTATTAGCGGGGATAGATTGAACCGGCTTGCTTGATTTTTTCTTCGAACCGAAAGGAAGGTAGTCGACTTGGAATGTTTCCTTTCGACCAAAGGAAAGAAAGTAGTGCAGGGCGAACTGGTCCTCCATTTGACGATATTTCAGCGTGGCGTTGTACCCGTCTGACCTGATGTACGGCAGAAGCTTTGCCAGGACATTGTTCATGGGCACACCGTTGATCGCGGTGATCTCGGCCCCCAAAGGCACCTTGACACCTGCGTGGTCGACGTAGGCCTTCTTGTCCAGGAAGGAGAGAGGGAGGGGGAAGACGGACGCCTCTTTCCTCAGAGATTTCAGTAGCTTCGGGGGCAAGTCGAAATAAGTGTGTCCGCAATAGATCTTCTCAACTAGGGGAGCTACCTCCAAATAGAATTCCCGCAAGGTCATTGGCCGATCGACTGCCTGCCCGACATTGTCGAATTGTCGGTCGAACTCCTCCTTCGGGGTGTAGAGGTACAATCCCGGATGGCCTTGCTCAAGGGCTTGCCTAAGGACTTTTACATCCTCTTTCAACTGCTCGGGCGTGAACGATTGCCCCAAGGAGGGGTTTGGGCGCTCCTTCTTGCCCTTGGCGGCTTGGGCGGATCCTGTCGCGACACACGACAGTGCAAACCCGATGAGGAAAATCCAGACAGTTCGATTGGCCACGGCTATTCTCGTTCCTCCCTGCATGGCTTAGTTGCCTTTTCTGCAAACGACCTCCCCGTTCTTTAATGCGAGGAAAAGCGATTCATTGGCAGCGGCCATGCCGTCTAAAACCGTGGGAGTAGGGAGGTCGAGCTGGACGATTTTTTGCCGTCGGTGGTGGAGGCTCCGTAAGGATGCCGCCTTTCTTGCCATGCCAAGGGGCGAGGGCAGCCGACGAGTCCAGTTCGAGACCGTGGACAAGGAATCGTTCGTCCTTGCCCAGTGCGGCTAGCAAATCACCGGTTCCGCAGCCCAAGTAGACGATGAGTCCTCCCGTGAGCTTGGACTGGGCGAGGATGTCTTTGGCATCCTTGACTGGATTGGCGAATAGTAGAAAAGGGAAGGCCAGCAAAGCCAGCCAAGGGAGGGGATGATTTTTCATAAAGGTAGAGTTTTCTTTGGCCTGTGGACTACTTTTTTCCCTTAAGGCAGGTGATGGTGCCTTTTTCGGTGGATAGAAAGAGATTTCCGTTGGCGGCGGCCATGCCATCCCAAGTGGGTAGATAGCCCAAGTCGTATTTACCCAAGGTTTCACCTGTTTCAGTGGATATGGCGAGCAGGACGGATCCTTGGTTGCCGTCCAAGGCGCCTTGTTGTTTTGCGATCACTTCATTCACGGATTTGTCTCGGGCCATGATCCGTCCGAAGGTTTCTTCCTCGTCCATGACGTCGGGTGGACCCGCCACGAATACGACGCCCTTGGCGAGTACCATGCCGCGAGCAAGAATCGGCACGTCGTGGGTCCAATTGTGAACTACGCCGCTGCCACCTTGTTTGTTGGCTCCGCCTTTCTTGGGTTTTGAGGTAAAACGAAAAGCGCCGCCAAGTTTCCCTTCTTCGGGTTTTGCTCCGGTGACAGTAGCCTTGTGCTTGCTGGGGGAGAGATCGATTGCCTTGCCGCCATTGAAGGAACAAGCGAGGACGCAGGTTTTCTCGACAGGACGGATTTGACCGGGATTTTCCACGACTTTGGCGAACAACGTTGAATCCACTTCTCCGAAATGGAGGCGTACGCCGCCGATGACTCCCGTAAAGTTGAACGGGCTGGTATAGTTGCCGACAGCCGTTATGTCGTCTGCCCCGATATCAAGGCTTTGCACTGGGTCTTTACCAAGCAGGGCAGGAGCTTCTCCCTTGGCTACAAGTCGTCCATCCAGGTAAAGCTTCATGGTCTTGTCCTCGGAGAGGATTCCGGCGAGGTGATGCCATTTGCCCACCACGCGTTCGCGGGAACCTATCGTGACTAGCTTCGCATCTACCCGTACATGGAAGCGGGGACGTCCCTTCTCGATAGTGATGGCGAAACCGTCCTGCGGACCTCCCCTTGCTACGATCACGCCGTCACCCTTGTCGGCTTTCATCCAAGCCTCGACGGCAATGGCCTTGCCCTTGGGGTTGAGCGTTTTCGGAGTGCCGAAGGTAATCATTTGCGTGGGTGTGGCGGGCCCGCGGCGATTGCTGACGGGACCTGCTGTTTCCTTGCCGGCGGCCTGTGCCATCGGAGCGGAAAACATCTGGTGTTCAATCGTTGTAGTCCAGCGCAGGTATTTGGACTTTCTTCCGAAGCCATAAACGGTGTCGTTGTCGTGCACGAGGATTCGCCCCGATGGAGCGAATTTGCCCGCTTGATAGTACCCGCCGTGACCACCCGCGAAGCTGCGACCGTAGACCCAGTAGCT
>CAZWTI010000049.1:0-4427 GCA_964637065.1 uncultured Puniceicoccaceae bacterium | reverse complement strand
TCAACAGTGCCGCCAAGGCGATTCCAAACCTGGTCGACGCCGTCAACGCCCAGACCGGGATCACCGCCAAGGTCGATGCCCACCTGTTCATCGACTCCCAGGAGCTCTTTCGCACGCCTTTCCTCTACATAACTGCCGAAGAGGCTTTCGAGTTGACGGATCGGGAGAAGGAAAACCTGGGTGATTACATGCGCCGCGGAGGCTTCGTATTCGCCGACAATGCCAAGGCTATGGTCGAGTTCAGCCAGGCGGAGGCATCCCTGCGCCAGATCTTCCGCGCCGCGCTGGGGTCAAAGGGGCAGTTCCGATCCATACCCAATACTCACCCCATCTATCACACTTTCTATGATTTCGACGGTCCTCCGGTCGGATCGGAGCTCGACGTGCTGTCGGTTCAGGCGCAGTGGAGTTCCAGTCGCCGCACCCTCGGCCAGCAGTCTTACCGATTGGAGGGGGTATTTCTCGGAGACCGTCTGGTCGCCCTGTACTCAGACAAGGGGTACGTGCACAAGTGGGCGGATAACTTCGGTAACGAGCCGCAGCTGCGCTTCGGTATCAACGTGGTCGTCTTCGCGCTGACTCAGGAAGGTTCAATCGCGCAACAGCAGATCGACTACTTCAGTCAAGGCGGTGCAGAAGAATGAAGGCAAGGTGGTCCCTCATGCGCTATGTAATATGCCTATCGCTGCTGAGCGGCTGTTTTCTCATGCCTCCGACGATCCAGTACAACAGCTACCTCGCTGGACGTTCCGTGCAGGCCGCCGAGGAGCGCTATGTCGTCGAAGAGAATGGGGAAGCGGTAACCTACTCTATCTCCGGGTTGCGCGTCCGCGTCGAGTACATGACCGATGAGGCCCTGAATCGGGAGTTCCCCGAAGACTCCAACAGGGGCCCGTTCTCGACTAATCCCTACACCTACGGCGATTGGATCGCTCCAGTACTGGGGCACCCGCCCAACCGCTTCACCGTGTTTAGGGTTACGGTGAGCAACGACACCTACGCCAAGGTCTTGCTCGATCCCATTGCTGCCCTGCTTCACACCGACCGGGGCGAGGTACTCCACTCGTTCGGGATTCCCTCCTACTCGGCCCATGAGAGCTTCGAGCGCTACTACCGCGGCATCAGGGGACAGAGCGGGAACGAGTTCTATCGCTTCGACACCCGGATGGGGAACGTCCGTAGCTCGCTCTATCTTGAGGATACGAAGGTGTTCAAAGGGGAGAGCTACGATGGCCTGCTGGCTTTCTCCTCCTTGGAAGAGGAGGTTGGGCAGGTGCAGCTGGTGCTCGAGGATCTCGTGCTGAAATTCGATGCTTCCGACCAGCCCCTGGACACCGTCGACATCGTCTTCGACTTCGACCGGCACATCCAGAAGACGGTGACAACGCAGCAGGACGTGACCTCTCCGAAGTGAGGACATGGTGCGGGTATCTACTGATATTGGCGGCCGTATCGGCGGCGGCGCAAAGCGGGGCGCAGGCGCCGCTTCGCATCGCCGTCCTCCCCTTCGAGGATCGCGCCGGGTTTCAGGGGGAATGGACCCTGGCCACCGATGTGCCGGCCCTGCTGGGACAGTTTCTGGTTGCGGCCACCGCTGTGCAGATCGTCTCCCCGGACTCGATCGCCGCGGTCGCCAAGCGTCGCGGTCTCGAGGACCACGGTTCCGTGGAGAGCATCGCGCAACTTGGCGGACACCTCGAGGCAGACGTGGCAGTCGTCGGCACCGTCGAGAACTTCGGTACGCGCCGCCTGACCGCGGGAGACCCGAATCTGATCGGCTACAAGGCCTACACGTCGCGGATCACCTTGAGCGATGTGCGGCTTGTCAAGGTGGCCACCGGCAGGGAGGTGGAGGTGCTCGACATCTCGCGCGAATCGCAGGAGCGCCCCATCGGTCTGGATCTGTTCGGCCGGCCGCGCCAGCAGGACAGGGAGTTCCGGGAGCTGTTCGAGGTGGAGTTTGCGTCGGAGCGCTTTTTCGACCTGCAGCTGGGGAAACTGGCAACCGAGGTTTTCGAGGACCTCAGCAGGCAGATTATACGAACTCTGGTCGACCGCCCTCCGATTAACCTTTCTGGCGAGTTGGCGAAGGTGTTGTCGGTAGAGGCGGACGAGGTGTTTCTGGGCCTGGGAATCGGAGACCAGGTAGAGCGCGGCGACCTGCTGCCGATTTACGACGGCGGCGGTGAGCAGGTCGCCCTGGTCGAGGTCGTGGACGTCCTTGGCTCGCATCTGTGCAAGGCCCGGTTAGTGGAGCAAAGCGGGCAGATCGAGGTAGGCTACAAACCGGGACAGCGGGTGCCCGAGATCGAACTCAACACTCCAGGTGAGAAGGAGTAGCTGACATGTGGGAGATTATCAAGAGCGGCGGACCCCTGATGGTGCCTCTGATCGGATGCGCTGTGCTGTCCGCCGCTTTTATCATCGAGCGACTGTGGGTGTTCAGCCGGCTTCCAGGCCGGGAAGAGGCTCAGCTCGAGCTCGATAGGGTCGAGACCACCCTGGTCAACGGTGGCGAGGACGCAGTGGTGGAGGAGTGCAATCGCGGGAAGGGGTTTCACAATTACGTGTTCGCAGCACTGTTGCGGCGCTACAACACCCTGATGCTGGAGCAGCGCGAGTTCCAGGAGACCAATGAGGAGATGATCCGCCTCGCCGAGGCCAGCGGCGGCGGGCAGATGGGTCGGTTCATGGTGATGCAGCAAGAGCTGGGCGACCTGAAAGAAGAGCTCGTGATCGAGACCGAGGACTCGTCGCGGGGTTACCTGGGCAAATACCTGCCGCTCCTGAACACGATCGGCAATATCAGTCCGCTGCTGGGGCTGCTAGGAACCATCATCGGCATGATCCTGGCCTTCGAGTCGATAGCTACCGTAGGAACCGGCGATC
The DNA here is from genome assembly GCA_964637065.1 of uncultured Puniceicoccaceae bacterium. Taxonomy (GTDB): domain Bacteria; phylum Verrucomicrobiota; class Verrucomicrobiia; order Opitutales; family Seribacteraceae. Next base: position 1,538 of record CAZWTI010000049.1, on the reverse strand, counting down.
CGAAGGTTGTGGCCGACGGTATCTCGCAGGCGCTGGTGACGACGGCCAGCGGCCTCATCGTTGCTATCCCGACCATCGTCGCCTACCGCTACCTGACCCGCAGGGCAGAGGGAGCGCTCGAGCAGATGGAGGTGTTCGGCCACGCCTTCGCCAACAGCCTGATCAGCAACGGCCAGCGCAAGAAGGACCAGGCGACTCCCTAAGCTGCGCGGAGAGCGGGCATGGCCAGACATCGAAGACAACGGCGGGCGGGGTTCGCCGAGGAAGGGGGGCCGGACCTCACACCCCTGATCGACTGCGTGTTCCTGCTGCTGGTCTTCTTCATGGTGACCACGGTGTTCCTGCACACCAAGGGGTTGGATGTGGATCTGCCGGCGGCGAGCCAGTCGGTGGAAGAGCAGAAGAAGGACATCAACGTGATCCTGGATCGGAAGGGGCGGATCGAGATCGGGGGGAACCGGGTCGAGGCGCACGTGTTGGCCGAGCGCCTGGCTCGCGCCATGAAAGAGGCCCGCAACGAGAATATCATCGTCCAGGCGGACGGGGAATGCGCGCAGAAGCACATTGTCTACGTCGTCGATACCGCCAAGGAGGTCGGGGTGCAGGGCATTGCTTTCGTGCGGATCGAAGGAGGGGAGTAGGATGCGAAAGAGCCGGCGGAGACGTTTGCCCTGGGATGAGGAGAGCGAGAACCTGACGCCGCTGATCGACTGCGTCTTCCTGCTGCTGATCTTCTTTATGGTAACCACGGTGTTCAAGCAGCCCTACAGCCTGCAGGTTGAGTTGCCGACTGCGCGGCAGGGCAAGGAAGTGGAAGAGAAAAAGCTGGTCGGGTCGATTACGGTGGATGGGCGCATGGAGATCAACCGGGAGCCGGTCGACCAGGAGAACCTGGAGAGTGTGTTGCTGCGGGAGAAGCAGTCGACCGGTAGCCTGACCCTTATTCTGCGGACGGATAAAGAGACCAGACACAAGTGGGTGCTGCACATACTCGAGGTAGCGAAGCGGGTCGGAGTGGAGACGATCCTGCTGGCGACCGAGGACGAGCCGGGGACCTGATCGTTGCGCCGGTAGCCGGCTCAGCGGTAGGCGGCCTGCAACATGGCGCGGATGTAACCGGTGACGAACCCGCGCCCTGCCCGGCCGGCTTTGTCGTTGGGCATCGCCGGGATGTGATCGAACATGAAGGGGCCCTCGAAGCCGACGTCCCGGTAGGCTTTCATCGCCTCGAACATGTCGACGTCTCCTTCGTCGACGAACACTTCCTGGAAATTCCTGAGCCTGCCGCGGACGTTGCGGAAGTGGACGTAAACGATTTTGTTCATCGCCCCTATGTCGCGAATGGCCTGAACGGGATCGACGCCCATCTCGGTCACGCACCCCTGGCAGAATAACATGCCGTTCGCATCGTTCGGAACTAGGTCGAAGATCCGTTGGTACTGGTCCAGCGTCGAAACGATGCGGGCGGCGCCTCCCATCGGCTCGGGCAGGGGTGGGTCATCTGGGTGGAGAGCAAGACGCACGTTGTTTTCCTCCGC
>CAZWTI010000048.1:0-6181 GCA_964637065.1 uncultured Puniceicoccaceae bacterium | reverse complement strand
CTCGTCCCCCGTTAGGGGGCGACGTTTGCCGGTACCATTGAAACCGGATATTTGGCCGGCAGGATCGCGTCCGATACCGGTCCATTCAGCCACGGCGCCAAGGTAGCCGTCGGTCGTCTCGCAGACTCCTCGGGAAACCGTGCCGTGTTCGGACAAGGTCTCGGAGAGGCGAAATCCGGCCATGGCGCAGGTAAGCTTGTCCGAAGGGGTGAACACGTCGTTGTCCGAGAAATTTTCCGCGAGCTGTTGAAAAGTTTCGGCACCATAAAAATCAACGGCATTGATAACGGCGAAGGGAGCATCGCCCACCACGGCGCGAGCGGCCCAAGCGGCATGTCCGGTGCCCCAAGGCCTTTCGCGACCATCGGGAACGGAAAACCCATCCGGCAAGTCGGACAATTCCTGAAAAGCGTAGTCCACGGCAACTTGACCGGAGTAGCGACTGCCGATTTGCTGCTCGAAAGCATCGGCAATGTCGCGGCGAATGAGAAACACGACGCGACCGAAGCCTGAACGAACCGCATCGTAGACGGCGTAGTCCATAAGCGTCTCGCCGCCGGGACCTACGGATTCGAGCTGCTTGAGACCACCGTAGCGGGCCCCTAGACCGGCGGCTAGAACAAGCAACGTAGGTGTTTCAGAAGTCATTGCGCAAGGAAAAGGAAAGATAATCAAGAATCTCGGTTGTTGTCACGCCTTCTTGACCGTGTTGACGAGCAAGAACGTCGGCGGCCCGGCCGTGCCAAAGAACACCTAGGGAGGCGGCGGCAAAAGCGTCTTTGGGAAAACGCGCCGCCAAGGAACCGACCATGCCCGCAAGCAAATCGCCACTTCCGCCACGGGCGAGAACGGGGCCGCCGGAAACGTTCACGACCTCTCGCTCCTTCGAGCAAATACGGGTCAGCGGACCCTTGAGAACGGTCACGCATCCCATCTCCCCTGAATAGGCGCGAGGACAGACGTTCCCTTCGCCGGCGATACGGGCGTATTCACCGGCATGAGGCGTCAAGACAAGCCTTTCGGGTTGTGGCGTTTCTTTGACGATTTCAGGCTGCAGGGCATCGGCATCAAGCACGACGGGGCCGTCAAAGGCTTTCAATACTTCGGTCAACAGGACGTGAGATTCGCGTTCGTTCCCGAGTCCGGGCCCGGCAACCAAGGCCGTTGCCCGGGAAAGCTTTTGGACGACGAGTCCAAGACCCTCCAAGGCCAAGCCACCGTCGGGAGTCTCGGGCATGGGAACCCACATTGCCTCGGGCAAAGCCGCCGCAAAGGCAGGTTGCAAAGACTCGGGCACGCATGCCGTGAGGAGGCCAACCCCGGAGCGCGCAGCCGCCTTCGCCGCCATCAAGGCCGCCCCGGGATAGGTCCTTGACCCCGCAAGAAGCAAAAGGTGACCGAAATCCCGCTTGTCGCAACGGGCGGGACGAAACTTCCGCAAGACGCGAATGGCAAAACCGGGCAGGATTTCCTCCGGACGAGACGATGCCGCCGGCTTTGCCGAATCATCGAAAAAACCGACGTCGACGTAACGGATGCGACCCACGCACTCGGCGTTCGCGGGATCGAGAAGAGGGGCCTTGGCTATGCCCGCAGCGTAAGTAAAATCAGCGATGAAGGGAGATGTGTCCGACTCGTCTCCAACACCGCTTGGAAGGTCCACGGATACCTTGGTGCCGAGATCGGATCGTTCGTTTACAAGAGAAAGGACGGACGCGGCAGGTTCCCGAACGGGAGGCTTGCACTGCATGCCCAACAAGCCGTCCACGCATCCGGTGAAGCCACGTTCAGCGCATACTCCATCCAAGGCCGCTTCCATGCTTTCTCTAGTTTCGAGAACGGATGCGGGTTCGATCTCGGTTAGCCGCTTGGGAGCAAGTTCGCCCAACTCCTCCAATGCGCGTCGCACGTTTGGCCTGCATGCATCCCAAGGCTCGATCGGCCAAAGACAACCGCGAATGGTGGGAATGCTTTTCATCAGTCGCCGCATGACGACCAAGGCGTCGCCTCCGTTATGGCCCTTGCCGACCAGAGCGAGGAAGCGCGGGCCTTGCGGGATGGAACGCAGCTCACGCATGTCGCGAAGAAAGGTGTCGGCCACACCCTCGCCCGCCCGAGTCATGGCCTGCCATTCGGCTTCCTCGTCACCGTCCAGCAGAACCTTCTCGTAGGCTAGAGCCTCGGCGCAGGTAAGGATGGGATGGGTGAGGAGTGACAAGCTCATTTGGATATGACCGCCATCGCAATGGCCATGGAGGAAACGTGGGAGAGACTGACCAGGATCTCGCGACCACCACGTTCCGCGAGCAAGGCGGATCCCTTGTCGCTTAGACGAACTAGTGGTTCTCCGCCCGAACCATTCTCGATTTCGGCGTCTCGCCACCCGAACTCGCCTCCAATCCCGGTCCGGAAGGCCTTGGCAATGGCTTCCTTGGCAGCGAATCGAGCGGCGAGATGTGGGGCAGGATCGGCCATGCCTTGGCAATATTCGCTTTCGGCGGAAGTGAAGACCTTTTCCAGAAAATGATGCCCATGCTTTTCGAGCGAGGTTCTGATGCGTTCGACCTCGATTAGATCGACGCCAATGCCGAGAACATAAGTCCCTGCGGGAAAGTCGGGCGTCATGACTAGGAATTAAGCAGGGAACGCATCTTGGAGACGGCTTCATCAATGCCAGTGAAGAGAGCCCTACTGATTATGCTGTGCCCGATGTTGAACTCGTAGACTTGCTCCAGCGTTCGAGCCTGTGCGACGTTTACGTAATTGATGCCGTGGCCCGCGTTGACTCTTAGGCCAAGCTTAAGTCCAAGTTCCATGCCGTTCCGCAAAGCTGCCAGTTCACCCCGCCTGGCTTCCTCGTCGAACCAGGCTTGTGCGAAGGCGCCGGTGTGCAGTTCAACCCACGGCGCGCCCGCCTCGGCGGAGGCCTCGAGCTGCACCGACTCGGGATCGATGAACATGCTGACTGGAATGCCCGCGGCAACAAGGGTCCCCGTTACCTCACGCGCCTTCTCTATATTCCCGGCCACGTCGAGCCCCCCCTCGGTAGTGACCTCCTCGCGATGCTCAGGCACGAGACACACACTGGCTGGCTTGATCTTCAAGGCATAACGGACCATTTCCTCAGCCCATGACATCTCGAGGTTCAGACGGGTTTTCATTTTCTCAAGATAACGCTCGACGTCCTCGGTCTGCACGTGCCGTCGATCCTCGCGAACATGCATCGTGATGCCGTCGGCCCCGGCGTCCTCGGCTCTCCAGGCTATTTCAGCAGGATCCGGTTCAACGTAACCACCATGAGAGTTCGGTTCGTCCCGATAGCGGGCCTGCCGCACAGTGGCGGCGTGATCGACGTTTACACCGAGAAGAATCATAAAAAACAGCTGTCCCACTTAACTCTTTTTCAATCGAAACTCAACCGGGTTTGCCGGGATTCTTCCGGGGAAGGTTCATTCGAGCGGAGAATCTTTTGCAGAAAGCGGGGACGGTGATGCATGGTCGGACCATGAGCGCGCAAAGCCTGTAGATGCTTGGGAGCGCCATATCCCTTGTTACTGGCGAAATCGTAGGACGGATGGAGTTTGGCCAACTTTCGCATCTTTCGATCCCGCGTGACCTTGGCGGCTATGGATGCCATGGCCACCGCGAGGGAAAGGGCATCCCCCTTCACCAAGCCTTCATGGACAAAAGGCAAGCGCTTCATGAATCTGCCATCCACCAAGACGAGCCAATCGTCGCCATTCTTGTTCGACGCAAATAGACCATCAGCCTCATCCCGTTTCCCCGGGCTCCAAAGATCGTCACAACTCTCAGCCAGCCGCTCCATCGCTCTACGCATGGCCAGACAAGTGGCGCCAACGACGTTCTCGCTCTCAATTTCCTCCACCGACGCCTCCCCGGTGGCCAACCAAAGTTCATTTGCTTCACGCAAAGTTTGCAACACGTCAAAAAGCTTCTCTCGCTTGGATTCATTCAATTGCTTGGAATCATTAACCTCGCCACAACGTTTGCGATTCGAGGCCTTGCCGAAAAAATCGACGGGCAACAACGCCGCGCCCGCCACCACCGGTCCGGCCAAACATCCGCGACCGGCCTCGTCCACTCCCACGACACCCGAAAAACCCTTTACCGCCTTGCGGTCATGGGTCCAGAGCGGATTGGGCATGGCTTGCGTAAATCAGGCCTTCTTGCCGCGTCCCCAATTCGGGTTCCACTGTTTCTTGGCCGGCGGTGTCTTTCCCAAGGCTTCGTAAGCCGTCTTGAAGTGAAGCTTGCAAAAACGATCAAGGGAATCAGGACCGAGTCGCTCCACGATGGCCTTGGCCTTCTCCCTGGCATTGGCTCCGGAACCCTTGGGAAGCTTCTCGCCACACTCTTCCTCCAACTTCTTCATCTGCCGAAGCCAAGTGGCCCGCGCCACCACGGAAGCGGCCGCAACCACGGGATCCTCCTCGGCCCTTGGGCGCATTCGCAGATCGAAACCCTTGTCCTCAACATGCCGCTGCACGAGCGGCTGCTTGGAAAACTGGTCCAGCAAGCCCCATGCAGGCTTGCGTTCGACAAGGGCGTCGTTGAGTGCTCGACCGTGTAACCAGGCAAGGAACTTGTTAAGGTTCCGGCCGAACTTGTTGTACAACTCGTTGTACTTGGGCATGCCCGTGTAGGCAGTCTTGATGACGACGCCTTTCGTTCCGGTGATGAGCTTGTTCATCCTTACGATCACTACATCGGTAATGGTCTTGCTGTCGCGAATGCCGCCGTCCATCCACTTGCGGACCATGTCGCCGTCCGCAATGACGCAGGCGGAAACCACGGGCCCAAAGAGGTCGCCCTTGCCGCTTTCGTCAAGACCGGCGTGCGGCTCGAACCATTCGGGATTGTTCACTTCCTCATAGCCGAGCAGGAATTCGCCGGTTATCTCGGGCTCCAGAAGATTAAGGACGAAATCCTCGGTTTTCTTGCCCTGTACCACGAGCTTGCCGCTTTCGTAGGCCACGACGTTTACCCGGTCTCCGTTGTAGGCGAAGCGGGCGTACTGGACTTCGCGCGCGAACCATCCTCGCGATTCCAAGGCCAAGCCGAGCTTGTCCATCTGCTCATCCTCGAGCTTGATGGTATACATCGTTTTCTTGGGCTTTTCGCCATCGCCATTTCCGGATGCTTTTCTTGCCATGAGACCGTCACCTATGAAAAAGAGCATACGCAAACGCAACAGCCAACCGACTTGAAAATCCCCGACGAACATCCTCTGGCCTGTCCCGAAGGCTTGCCATCCTTCCGCACCGACCTGCTTGCATGGTACCAAGAGAACCGTCGCGACCTGCCTTGGCGGCGTTCTCCCACCCTATACAAAACGGTGGTCTCGGAATTCATGCTACAGCAAACAAGAGTGTCGACGGTACTGCCCTACTTCGAGCGCTGGTTGAAAACCTTTCCAAACTTCGCCGCCCTGGCCGACGCTTCCGAAGCGAAAGTCCTCAAGGCTTGGGAAGGACTTGGTTACTATTCAAGGGCGCGCAATCTCCACAAGCTGGCTCAGAAAATCAATTTACTGGACGAAATCCCCCAAGACGCAAAGACGTGGGAAGGTTTCACGGGCGTGGGTCCTTACATAGCCGCCGCCGTGACAAGCATAAGCTTTGAGACAGAGGCAGCCGTTACGGACGGAAACGTGGTCAGGGTCTTGACGCGACTTCTTGCTCACGAGGAAGATTATCGGGACGGGGCCTCCGCCCAACGCAAGCTTCGCCCTTTAGCTCAAGGCCTTTTGAACCGTGAACAGCCGGGCGACCACAACCAAGCCCTCATGGAACTGGGCGCCACCATATGCCGCCGTCGTTCCCCCCTATGCTCGACCTGCCCCATACTCAGCTATTGCCAAGCAGGGAAGCGAGGCGATCCCGAAAGTTACCCAAGGCTGGCCAAAAAGAAGATCGAGCGATTAAGAATCGAGCGCCTCTGGATAACAAAAGATCATTCGCTACTGCTTTATGAAGCTCCTCCATGCGCAAAGCGATTGGCAGGCAGCCTCGAGCTTCCGCGTCCGGAAGACTTGTCCCTGAGCATTCGACCATACCGGAAAAGGCTCCTGGCCACGAAGCGTCGAACAATCGCAAATCAAAACATAGAGGAAAAAATCCTAGGCATCCAACTCCATGAGCAAGCAAAGCTACCCAATGAT
>CAZWTI010000047.1:0-6156 GCA_964637065.1 uncultured Puniceicoccaceae bacterium | reverse complement strand
ATGCCTACGGAACACCCGAAAAAACCAAGGGACTAATTGCCCACTGGAAATTCGACGAAACTTCCGGAGCAGTCGCGAAGGATTCAATCGCTCCACCTTCCGGTCTTATTGCGGGCGGCCTTTCAAGTTTCTTCAACCTGATCGACCCCAACCCTGGTGACCTGAACGGAAATGGTTCAGGGGCGACGGACGGAATCGATCCACTTGGCCCCACCCTGGGCAACCTTAGCTCGAAGCCACCTTGGCAGGACAATTTCACCGTGGTCTACACTGGCCAAATCTACGATGCCGACGGTAGGGTGTCCTTCAGCGAGAACATTGATGATGCCGTTTGGCTCAATGTTAACGGTCAAGTTCTCTTGAATGATACCTCTTGGAATTCCCAGACTACCAAGACTGTCGAACTCGAGACTGGAGGTTGGTATGATTTTGAGCTTCGAATGGGTAACGATAGTTCTGGAGCGGGTCCAGTGACCAGTCCCGGCTTTGGCTTCGATCCTGATGGAGGAACTAATTTCATCTTTCCTAAGAACGCTTCTGTCGGCTCTGGCGATTTGTTCAGAACCAGAGGATCCCTTGATGCCAGCATTACTGGTCAGAGTTCTCCAACTTGGGAGCAAGGCAGGTTCGGCAATGCCCTCCGTTTCGACGGCACGGATGACGTCGCCACCCATAGTCTGCCCTCATCTGTTACGCTCGCTACGTACACCCTTTCCCTGTGGGTCAAGCCCGATGGCGTGAACCAAGCCAACTACGTCTCCTTCTTTAACAGTGGCTCTACGGGCCAGGATTTCCAGATAGGCTTCGACGGAGGAGGGCGCTACAAGCTTCTGGGGGATGGAGGCAACGGCGTGTTCGGCTCCGCTTCCGTGGATTGGTCTCACCTCGCCGTTGTCTCCAACGGGTCCTCTCGCAAGCTCTACATGAACGGGGCTTATGTCGTGTCGGTCGCCAATGCGGACAATGTCTTCCAACACTACCGCTTCGGCGTGAACCGTGGGGGCAACAAGTTCTTCAGGGGTTGGCTGGACGAAGTCCGCCTCTTGGACTTCGCCCTGTCTGATGAGCAGGTCTTCGACTTGTTCGAAAACAAAACCTCCCCTTCAGCTAACTACCTTATGGTTGCTACGCCGGGCAAGGCCAATGGCGAAAGTTTTCCGGGCTTCGTTGCGGACACCAAGTTCAATGTGGATCGAGGATTTTTTGAGACACCGTTTTCGCTTGCCATTACCTCGGCTACCCCTGGGGCAATTATCCGATATACGACCGACGGTTCTACTCCATCCACCACGCACGGCACCATCTACACCAATCCAATTACCATTGCCTCAACTACCGTTCTCCGAGCCATCGCGACCAAACCTGATTATGTTTCGAGCGGCGTTGACACTCAAAGTTATTTCTTCCTCTGGGATGTCATACGCCAGTCGGCTGATGGTGCCACACCATCCGGATGGCCAGCATCAAACGCCGTGAACAACCAGAAAATGGTCTACGGCATGGACCCTGACATTGTCGAGGGATTCAACAAGCCAGAAGAAGTGAAAGAATCCCTACTTTCGATCCCTACCCTTTCCATCGTGACAGAACTGGATAACCTTTTTGGTCAGTCGAACGGCATCTTCGTTAATGCTCGCAGTGATGGTCGAACTTGGGAACGGCCGATGTCGTTGGAATTGATTCATCCTGACGGATCCAAAGGTTTCCAAACTAATGCGGGCCTTCGAATCAGGGGTGGATATAGCCGTAGTCCCAATAATCCTAAACACTCCTTCCGTATCTTTTTCCGCAGTGAATACGGTCAAGGCAATCTTCATTATCCCATGTTCGAGGACGAAGGAGTAGAAGAGTTTGACAAATTTGATCTGCGAACCTCCCAGAATTACTCTTGGGCCTTTGGCGGTCCTGCTAACAACACCATGGTTCGTGAAGTTTGGAGCCGCGACACTCAGGCCGCCATGAATCAGCCTTATACCCGCAGCCGGTACTATCACCTCTATCTAAACGGAACCTACTGGGGAATCTACATGACTCAGGAAAGGGCTAGCGGTACACTTGGTGAATCCTATCTTGGTGGCGACAAGGACGACTACGATACTGTTCACCAAGATGCATCAAGGCAAATCAATGCTACCAGCGGAAACATTGAGGCTTATGACCGTCTTTGGCAGCGGACTATCGACGGTTGGACCGACAATGGTGTTTACTTTCGGGCCCAAGGATTTGAGGTGGATGGAAAGACGACCAACCCAAGTTATGAGCGACTGCTGGATGTAGACAACCTGATCGACTACATGCTTGTCGTCTATTACAATGGAGATCGTGATGGCCCCGCGTCTCGCTATACCACGCCACGGGTGAACAACTACTACGCTATTTATAATCGCGTTAATCCCGATGGTTGGAAATTTCCCGCTCACGACATGGAACATTCTCTTGGACGAGGTGAGAACAACATGGTTACGCCCCTTGCCAGTGCTCATAGGGACAGGGACGAGAAGAAGTACTTCACCGCTCATTTCCTGCATGAACAACTCACTTCCAATCAGGAATACGTCCTGCGTTTTGCCGATCGTTTCTACCTCCGTAATTACAACGATGGCGTTTTGACCGAAGAGAATGCTAAGGCTCGCATAGCTTTTCGCGCCGCCCAGATCGACAAGGCGATCATCGCCGAGTCCGCTCGATGGGGCGATACGAAATCTTCCGTTCCAAAGAACCGCACTGATTGGCTGAACAACGTCAAGATGGTGACGGATTGGATGTCCGGGAGGAACGCCGTCGTGCTAAACCAGTTACGAACAACGCGTCTCAATGCAAACTCGCCTAACTGGTACCCCGGCATAGATCCGCCTGGCTTTAGTCAACACGGCGGTCAGGTAGGTTCCACCTTTCGTCTTACCATGAATGATCCCAACTTCCCGACGACTACCATCTACTACACCCTTGATGACTCTGATCCTCGCCTAATTGGTGGAAATGTCTCTGCATCGGCCCAAACAGTTCAATCAAGTGGAATGCAAAACGCCCTTTTGCTCGATGCTGGTGAATCTGCCAAGGCGATGGTTCCCACGAATGAATCCCTTTCATCCGCTTGGACATTGCCTGGTTTTGACGATTCTGGGTGGTTGTCGGGCTCAACCGGCATCGGTTATGATACTGCGACCACCTACCATACCCTTTACGGCATCAATGTTCTCTCCTCAATGAGAAACAAGAACACTAGTGTTTATTGCAGGATACCCTTTACGGTTTCCAGTGCCTCCGAATTCACGAACCTCACGCTTAAGATGAAGTATGATGATGGTTTTGTTGCCTATCTGAACGGTACTAGAGTTGCCTCAGCCGCCGCTCCTGCAAACCTGACTTGGAACGCGAAAGCCACTTCCAGCCACAATGATTCCGCTGCCCAGCAATATGTCTCGTTCGACCTCACGCCGCATCTCGACCAACTACGGGATGGGGCGAATATCTTGGCCATTCATGGACTGAATGTGTCGACGGGGAGTTCCGACATGCTCATTGTTCCCCGTATCGAGGCTAGCAAGGTCGTGGGTGGAGCCAAGATAACCCTTCCTCATCCCCTTACAACCGTGAAGGCTCGGACACGAAACAGTTCGGGTGAATGGAGTGCTCTTCACGAGGCGGTTTTCCAAGTTAACGTAGTGCCAGCGTCCGCCGAAAATCTCGCCATTTCCGAAATCATGTACAATCCTGCGGGAACAGGAGGGGCCGAGTATGTCGAGATCACTAATGTGGGATCGCTCCGGATCGATCTTACGGGCGTTACGCTTGGTAGTGCTTTCGACGATTTTACCTTTGGTTCCCTTACTCTCGCTCCTGGAGAGAATGCAGTCGTCGTTGAAGACCTTGCTGATTTCAATGCTCGTTATCTTGATCCCGCGTCCCCTTACTACAGCCTGGGAATTATTGTGGCAGGTGAATGGCCCCGCGGCAAACTGAACAATGCCGGAGAGACCATTTCCCTGAGCGATGCCAAGGGAGCGGACATCCTCACCTTTAAGTATGATAATGGCGGGAACTGGCCCGCTCGCGCCGATGGGCGGGGAAGTTCTCTCATCTTGCCGGATTCTTCCGTCACGGCGGGAATGACCTCGGTCGAACGCAACGCTTTTTTTGCCGATGGAGACAACTGGAAATCTTCCACGGACTTCCATGGCAGCCCTGGCGGGAGTGAATCGACTGGTTCTGCCGAATCGCAAGTGCTCATTAGTGAAATCCTCGCCCATACCGATTCGCCATTGGTTGATGCGATCGAGCTGCACAATTCTGCTTCCCAGCCTGTGAATGTCGGGGGTTGGCGCCTAACGGAATCAGCCTCAAGCCTGCTGGGGTTTCGTATTCCCGACGGGACTGTCATTCCACCTGGCGGCTATCTTGTTTTCGATGAAACCGATTTCAATCCTAATGGTCTTTGGAATCCAAACGCTGGATCTCGCGGACCAAATGAATTTGCCCTTAGTGGCGCCCGTGGAGGTGATATCTGGCTTATTCGTGCCGACGCTTCCGGTAATTTGCTCTCCTTTGCTGACCATGTCGAGTTCGGTGCCTCTTTCAACGGAGTTTCCTTTGGGCGTTGGCCGAATGGTTCCAATAACAAGCTTTATCCCATGCAGGAGCGTTCCCTCTTCGATGAACCCTCATCTACCTATCCGCCAACCAAACGCGGTGGTCCCAATCCTAGTCCTAGGCGAGCCGAAGTCATGGTCAGCGAGATCATGTACAATCCTCCGAGTGCGAATGTGGATTTGGAATTCATCGAGCTCTACAACTCTGGTGAAACCGTAGTTTCTCTCTCTGGCTGGCAACTGGACAAAGGCATCGATTTCGCCTTCACTTCTGGAACACTGCTCAAGCCCGGACAATCGCTCGTGGTGGTAGGTTTCGACCTTAACGCAACCGACAAGTTGGCCACTTTCCGCACTACCTATGGCATAGGAACCGATGTGGTTGTGGTCGGGGGATGGAAGGGAAACCTGAACAACGGCGGCGAAACCATTTCCCTCCTTCGCCCGGATGTTCACCCCCCCGACGATCCCGCCCATACCCCGATGGTGATAGAAGAAAGCCATACCTATTCGAACTCTCCGCCCTGGCCCGCCGGAGCAGATTGCAATGGATCCTCTCTTGATCGAAATAAGCACAGCAGTTGGGCCAACGATCCGCAGAGTTGGTGGACTTCAACTGGAAAGCCTTCTCCGGGGCCCTCGCCGAACCTCAACACTCCGCCTGTTTTCTTCGGTGGGCAACCACCCTCGCTAATTGCTGTAGGAACAATGTTCAGGTTTCGCTTTTTTGCTCTTGATCCAGATGCCAACGACCTCTCGTTTTCCTCGAATTCTAATCCCTTCTGGCTGACTCTTACGGACGAGGGCAATGGTTCTGCCTTACTTTCGGGCAAACCACCACCCTACACGGTTGGTACCCACACGGTTTCTATCACGGTTTCCGACGCCATTGCTTCTCCCGTTGAGAAAACCTTTGCATTAATGGTAGAGGACAAGACATCGCCAATTCTTACTTTGCGTGGCTCCGCCACTCATCAACACGAAGCAGGTACGCCTTACCTTGATGCTGGTGTTGTTGCCGCGGACGCCGTTGACGGAGATCTGTCGGCCAAAGTCGCGGTGGTTAATCCTGTCAAGGTTGGTGCTCCGGGAACCTACTTGGTTAGTTATTCAGTTAGCGATAAGGCAGGTAACTCCGCGAAGGAGACGACCAGGACCGTTGTTGTCGCAGACACCTCTTCCCCGATTCTACATTTGCTCGGCGGTGGTAACATTATACATGAGGCGGGCACTCCTTTTCTAGATGCGGGAGCATATGCAGTAGATGTTCTCGACGGCAACTTGACCAACATCGTCGTTGGAGGGGCAGTCAACGCCAATGTTCAGGGCCTTTACCAATTAACCTACGACGCAACTGATGCCGCCGGAAATTCTGCTGCCCGCTTGATTCGCAATGTTATTGTCGTTGATACCAAGCCTCCGACCATTACTTTGCTTGGGTCCTCCAAGATCAGGCATTTGTTAACCGCTCCTTTCGTTGATCTCGGAGTGGTTGCAACTGATGCCTTTGACGGCAACCTAACGAATAAGGTCCTTGTTGGTGGAAATCTTGATCTTACCACAAGTG
>CAZWTI010000046.1:0-7084 GCA_964637065.1 uncultured Puniceicoccaceae bacterium | reverse complement strand
GCGCGGATATCCAGCCACCTCTTGGGTTTGGGGGTTTTCGGGATGGATGCCGGGGCCTGGACGCCAATCATGTACGCCTTTACTGAACGAGAAAAGCTCTACACCCTTTTAGAGGAATTGACCGGGGCACGTTTCACCACAAGCTACACTCGGATTGGAGGAGTTGCCCGCGATTTGCCCGAAGGCTGGCTCGGCCGTGTGAGCAGGTTTTGCGACGGATTGCCCAAGACTTTGGATCAGGTCGAGAATCTGCTGACCCGAAACCGCATCTTTTTGGATCGTACGGAAGGCTTGGGCGTCATCGAGAAGGAAGACGCTCTTGCTTGGGGCATTACGGGTCCCAATTTGCGTGCCTCTGGCGTCGATCTCGACTTGCGCAAGGATAAGCCCTACTCGGGGTACGAGAATTACGATTTCGACGTCCCAATCGGTACAAAGGGCGATTGTTACGATCGATATCTTGTCAGAATTGAGGAGGTTCGCCAGAGCATCAGGATCATTAGGGAAGTAATAGGCGGCATCCCCGATGGACCATGGTATGCCGAGGATGCCAAGAAGATTTTCGTGCCGCCGAAGGAAAAGATCCTTACCAGCATGGAGGAGCTTATCCAGAACTTCATGATCGTTACGGAAGGTCCTCAAGTTCCTCCTGGAGAAGTTTATTACGAGGCGGAAAACCCCAAGGGAACCCTTGGATTCTACATTGTCTCGAAGGGTGGGGGAGTTCCGTACCGCCTTAAGATACGAGCACCGAGTTTCTGTAACCTGAGCATCCTGCAGAAGATGGTTCCGGGGCACATGCTTTCCGACATCACCGTAATCCTCGGAAGTCTCGATTTCGTCATGGGTGAGTGTGACCGCTAGTGATCTTTCTGGAAAACTCATGGAACTCACCAAGGAAACCCTTACAAAGATCGATGAGATCATTCCTCGCTATCCTGAAAAGAGGAGCGCGGTTCTTATGGTAATTCATTTGGTTCAGGAGGAAATGGGTTACCTTTCAGATGAGGCAATGGAGTGGATTGCCGGCAAGCTAGACCTCGAACCCATCAATGTCTACGAGCTCGTAACCTTCTATCCTATGCTTCGTCGCGAGCCTTTGGGGAAGACTCACGTCCGCGTTTGCCGCACGCTTCCCTGTGCTCTCAGGGGTTCCTACAAGACTTGTCGTATATTGGAGGTTAGGTTGGGCGTGAAGGAGGGGAATGTTTCCGATGATGGGGAGTTTTCGCTTGAGTTCATGGAGTGCCTTGCGGATTGCGGCGAAGGTCCTGTCGTCATCGTTGGCGAAAAGACTTACGAGGACATTCAGGGCGAAGGAGCCGAAAAATTTGCCGAGCAGTTGAGAGACCATGCTCTGGAGTCTTCGGGCGACTTCGTGAGTTATGAAGATTCTTTGCCCAAAGCCAAGTCTGGAGCTCCCAAGGGTGCTCGCAGAAACCATAGAGCCTCAGGCGGGAAGGCGGGGAACAAGAAGTAAAGTCATGCCTACTCCCAAGGAAAGACGTATCATCCTCAAGCACACTGATCAAAAGGGCTATGCCAACGATCTGCCCTGTTACTTGAAACACGGTGGCTACAAGATGCTTCGAAAGGCTATGCAAATGAAACCGGAGAAGGTCTGTGAGGAGGTCCTGAAGTCTGGGGTTCGGGGTCGTGGCGGCGCAGGTTTTCCGACTGGTATGAAGTGGAAATTCCTAGACCGTAAGTCTGGCAAGCCCATCTACCTGATTTGTAATGCCGACGAATCCGAGCCCGGGACCTTCAAGGAGCGACAGATCATCTACAAGGATCCGCACCAGCTTATCGAGGGCATGATGATTTCAGCCTATGCCATTCAGGCGAAATTGGCCTTCATCTACATCCGAGCAGAATTTTTCGAGGGCGCTCGCATCCTCGAGCGAGCCATTTCGGAGGCGAAGAAGAAAAAGTTTTGCGGTGATAAAGTTCTCGGAGCCAATTATTCCTGCGAAATTGTTGTCCATCGTGGTGCCGGAGCCTATATTTGTGGGGAGGAAACGGGACTTATCGAGTCCTTGGAAGGCAAGCGTCCCAACCCTAGGATCAAGCCGCCTTATTTTCCCGCCGTGCTCGGCGTTTACCAGTGCCCGACCATCGTTAACAACGTGGAGACTCTTTGTAACGTAAGGCATATCGTGGAGATGGGAGGCGAGAAATTCTCGAAGATTGGAATTCCCAACAATACCGGAACCCGAATTTGGTGCGTTTCCGGTCAAGTGCAGAAACCCGGATACTATGAGTTCGAGTGCGGAGCGCTTACGCTTGGTCAGATGATTCATGAAGTTTGCGGCGGACTTCTGCCCGGTCGCAGCTTGAAGGCGGTAATTCCCGGTGGTTCTTCCGCCAAGGTGTTGCGGGCGGACGAGCGTTTCAAGGGAACCCTCAAGGATGGCACCGAGTTCGATTGGGGCATCAACGACATCCCACTTGACTTTGATGCTCCTATGGCTGTCGGCAGCATGTCTGGATCGGGGGGAATCATTGTAATGGACGACAGTGTCGACATCGTGGAGGCCATGGCCAATATCAACGCATTTTACGCCCACGAATCTTGCGGACAATGCACGCCGTGTCGTGAGGGGTCTCTCTGGATGCAGAAGATTTCCAAGCGCATGTGTTCTGGAGGTGCCCGTGAGAAGGATCCCGAACTGCTCTTGTCAGTGGCTGACCAAATTGAAGGGCGGACCATTTGTGCCTTTGGCGAGGCCGCTGCTTGGCCGACCCAAAGTTTCGTGAGCAAGTTCAAGGATGAGTTTTTGGCAAAGGTCAACCAACCTGTTGTTGAAGCCGAGGGTGAGGGACCCACCCGGCTCAGGTTGATCTAGTACTTGGCAGGTATTATGAGCGGCAACCGCAATGCGGGAACGGTGAAGATCATCCTCGACGGCAAGGAGGTGGAGGTTCCGGGAGGGATCAACTTGATCGAGGCCGCGGCTCTACACGACAATGAAATTCCTCATTATTGCTACCATCCTAAGTTGACCGTTGCCGGCAATTGCCGAATGTGTCTCGTCGAGATGGGCATGCCGATGCGTGATCGAGCTACCGGCGAACCCGTTCTCGACGAGGATGGCAATCTGAAGATCGGTTGGATTCCCAAGCCCGTCATAGGGTGCGGAACCGATGTTGCTCCCGGAATGCACGTAAAGACGGATTCAAGCCTAGCAAGGGAGTGTCGTGAAGGAATCATGGAGTTTCTCCTCGTGAACCATCCGCTCGATTGCCCAATCTGCGACCAAGCCGGGGAATGTCGACTGCAAGAGTTCGCCATGGACTATGGGAGAGGATACAGCCGATATGTGGAACGCAAAAACGTTAAGCCCAAGCGAACTCGACTTGGCCCTCGCGTTACTCTGGACGACGAACGCTGCATTCTTTGCTCGCGCTGTGTAAGGTTTTGCCAAGAGGTCGTGGACGACGACGTGCTTGGTTTTATTGATCGTGGAAGTTACTCCACCCTAACCTGTTATCCCGGCAAGGAACTCGCCAACAACTATTCACTCAATACCGTTGATATCTGTCCGGTTGGAGCTTTAACGAGTTCGGATTTTCGTTTCAAAATGAGGGTCTGGTTCCTGAAGGAGACGCCCAGTATCTGTACCGAGAGCAGTGCGGGTTGCAACACCTTGGTGGCGAGTCGAGAAGGTTCCATTTATCGAATTACTCCCCGTAGAAACGATGCCGTCAACGATACTTGGATGACTGATAGCGGAAGGGAACTCTACAAGGAGGTTGCGGCGGAGAACAGGCTCAAGGAATCCCGCATCGATGGCGATAAAACTTCTCTGGAATCTGCGATCATGCGCACTGTGGAATTGCTCGAAATGAGCGAGGTCGGTGTCGTCGGTTCCTGCCAATCCTCAGTTGAGGAGCAATTCCTGCTCCATAAATTGTCTGAATCGATCAAGGCTAAGACGCATATCCCGGGACATTTTGGCGAAGACGATGGCTTGCTTCTTTCTGCGGATCGTACGCCCAACCTTCGCGGCGCCCTCGCCACGGGACTTTGTAAGAAATACCCCGTCGACAATTTAAAGGCCCTTGGTCGGCAGCTTGGCCGGGGAGAAATCAAGACTCTCTTTGTCGTGAATGAGGATGTTCTAGCCTTAGGCGTTGCTGAGGAACAGTTGAAAAAGGCTAAGGTTATTTACCTTGGAATCCATGAGAATCAGGTTAGCCGACTGGCTGATGTCGTTCTTCCCAGCCTTACCGTTTTTGAGAAAAGCGGTACCTTCATCAACCGCTCCTTCATTCTCCAGAAATTCCATCAGGTGGTGCCTGGACCCGTTGGTCTTGTTCCTGACTACCTACTCTTAAGCCGGATATTAAACGAGGTTTCAGGAGAAACTTCGAATTTCCCTACCCTTGAGTCCGTTTGGAGAGAGATTGGTAGGCTCCGATCTTCTTGTCTCAACGGCGTTTACTTTGGGGAGGTTAACGAACAGGGTCACAAGCTTGATCCTGGCAAGTTGTCGGACTTTCCATTTGTAGAGAGCAAGGCCCTGAACTTTATTCGCCGAAAGAGTAAGGCTCCCCGCAGAAGGCATGTGGGTAAGAAGGGTTGATCATTGGCAAAGATGGACGCTGCACTCATCCAGTTACTTGTGCTGAAAGCGACCTACGCATTGCTCATGGTGGTAGTTGTCATGACGATTGCAGGTTATGCCGTTCTTGCTGAACGTAAGGTCAGTGCCTGGATGCAGGGTCGGGTGGGTCCTAATCGAACCGTTCTTCCCATAGTGGGAGCGATTCCGGTACTTGGGCCTTTTCTTAGGAATTTAGGTGTCTTTCAGCCCTTGGCCGACGGACTAAAGTTTTTATTCAAGGAGGAAATCGTTCCCGGACATGTAAACAAGTTTTACTATTATTTTGCTCCTCTCGTATCGCTTGTTCCCGCTCTTACGACAATGACGGTGCTTCCTTTCGGTGAGTTCCTACATGTCAATGGGGAAAGTGTCCCGTTGGTATTGGCGAATGTGGATATGGGAATCCTGTTTGTCTTTGCCGTATCTTCTCTTGGGGTTTACGGCATCGTGTTGGCTGGTTGGTCCTCCAACAGCAAGTATCCTTTTCTCGGAGGCATTCGTTCGTCAGCCCAGATGATTTCTTACGAACTTGCCATGGGTCTTTCCGTCTTGCCCGTTTTCTTGTGGGTGAATGCTCCAGGAATGACGGAGAGTGGATTGAGTCTCGTCACAATAGTGAATTCTCAGGAAAATGCGGCATGGCTGATTTTGATACAACCCTTGTCGGCCTTGATCTTCATGATCGCTCTCTTTGCGGAAACGAATCGTTTACCCTTTGATATGCCCGAGTCGGAAACGGACCTAGTCGGCGGATTCCACACAGAATATGGTTCGTTCAAGTTTGGCATTTTCTTTGTCGCCGAGTATGCTCACATCGTAATTGGGTCGGCAATCTTCACGACTCTTTTTCTTGGAGGTTGGCACTTTCTTCCTTGGGTAGAGAATCCATGGCCCGCCGGGTTAATAGGTTCTGCCTTGGGAGTTGCTTGGTTTCTCGCCAAGGTCTTTTTCTTGATCTTCTTTTTCATTTGGGTCCGTTGGACTCTTCCTCGATTTCGTTTCGATCAGGTAATGAGATTGGGATGGGGGAAGCTTCTGCCCTTGGCATTGGTCAACCTCCTCTTTTACGTGATCGTGGTTACTTTTCTTGACCAGCCCGCATCTTCCTAAAAACCCGACAGAAACGAGCATATGGCCAAGACAGTAGTAGTTGAAAGAAAGCCTCTATCCCTTTCCGAGCGGAGTTACCTTCCTCAAATCATCTTGGGGCTGAAGACTACTTTTTCCAATCTATTTAAGAAGAAGGTTACTCTTCAGTATCCCGACATGCGACCTGCCATTCCAAGGGGTTACCGTGGTGTTCCTACCTTGGTCAAGGATCCCAATGGTCGCGAGAAGTGCGTGTCCTGTCAGCTTTGCGAGTTTGTTTGTCCGCCCAAGGCCATCCGCATTACCCCGGGTTCCGTGCCCGAGGACGAGGAAGACGTAGCCCATGTGGAAAAGGCTCCCGAGGAATTCGAAATCGATATGCTTCGCTGCATCTATTGCGGATATTGTGAGGAAGTTTGTCCAGAGGAGGCTATTTTTCTTCAGGAAAAATATTCTCTTTCAGGCTATTCCCGTGAGGAACTGGTCAATAACAAGGAGAAGCTCTACGAACTGGGCGGTACCCTTCCCGACAAACATTTCAAGTGGGACAATAAGAAAGTTGCCGAGGAGGAAGGCAACGCGCATTAGCTCCATGAACCTTGGTCTGGTCGACTGCCTCTTTTACCTATTTGCTGCTCTGACAGTTGGTGGGGGCGTATCTTTGATCATTAGCCGCAATCCGGTGAACGCAGCCATGTTCATGATACTGTCATTGGTCGGCGTCGCCTCTCTTTTCGTTCTGCTGGAAGCTTT
Organism: uncultured Puniceicoccaceae bacterium; assembly: GCA_964637065.1. Classification (GTDB taxonomy): domain Bacteria; phylum Verrucomicrobiota; class Verrucomicrobiia; order Opitutales; family Seribacteraceae. The sequence goes on along the minus strand of CAZWTI010000046.1, from coordinate 635 downwards.
CTTTTTGGCCGTGTTGCAGGTGCTCGTTTACGCAGGAGCGGTCATGGTTTTATTTCTTTTCATCATCATGTTGCTGGACGTCGGTCCCGACGCAGGTAGGAGACCGAGTTTTGACAAGAAAACCATCTTGTCGGGTTTTCTTGCCCTGTTGAGCATTGGGTTTTTCACCGTGCTCTTACTTGTTTTGATTGATTTTCCCAAACCCATGGAAACCGGAGTTTCTTCCAAGTGGCCCGAGGTTTCTGAGGAAGCTTCCGCAAAAGTGGCGGGCAAGGGAGGCGTCGTGGATTTTTCCAAGAGTGTGAAGAGCTTTGGTTATGGTTTATTCACAAAATATATGCTCCCGCTGCAGGTAGCAGGCTTCCTTTTGTTGGCTGCAATGGTGGGTGTCATCGTCTTGAGCAAGAAAAGAGATGCCGATGACGTCGTCGATGCCTCCATCCGATCTTCAGAACCTGAATCCGAGGAAGCCTGAACTATGGAGACGATTGGGGTTCATCACTTTCTGGTTGTTGCAAGCCTGCTCTTCTCGGTCGGCTTTTTCGGCGTTGTTCTGCGACGCAACATTTTGGTGGTGATGAGGTCTCTGGAATAGATGATGAATGAGGTAAAGGACGATCTGGTGGATTTTAATG
>CAZWTI010000045.1:0-4709 GCA_964637065.1 uncultured Puniceicoccaceae bacterium | reverse complement strand
CGCCCGCTCCATTGCCAAAGCAATCTTTACCAGTTGGCCCTAAGTCCATAGTTGAACTTTAGGGAATGCTGTAATTTGGAGGTATCCCTAAGTGCGGACCTGTACGATTGACCAAGGCCTTCAATAACCATTAAGGGCAGTCATGAAAAACCTTATTAATAATGACCAAGAAAATCGCATTTTATTCAAAATGTGGAGTGCTTATTTTCAACACCTCTTGCGGCTCTTGGAAAATATCACGGAGAAAGATTTTGCGATGTAAAATGCACTCGGACGGTAATGCGGGCCAATTGCATAGATTTAGTTCCGTTAAAAGAAAGATGCTAATTTAAATGTGTGATTACTTCTTCATGAAGAGTTGAGGGCGCCGCTACCACAGAATTGCTTCCCAATGCATCTTCGCCCTGCCAATTCGTTATTCGCCCGCCCGCTCCTTCGATTATGGGTATTGCCCCATGAAAATCCCAAGGGTTGACAATCGGGTCCACCATGATGTCCGCTTTCCCCGTCGCTACGAGAAAATAGCCATAACAGTCTCCCCAAGTTCGACAGTAACTCACTTCTCTATGCAGGCGCTTCCAGCTATCCTCTGATTGGTGGATTTCAGCATTGCGTTGATCTGAAGTCAGTAGCACGGCTTCCCTAAGGCTCACGGGTTCGCTAACTGCAACCTGAAGACCATTGTGTAGGGCGATTTGTCCATCGCCAACGATCCATTCGTTCAAGGCGGGAAGGTGAATAGCCCCGAAAACGGGTCTCCCTTCCCGCTGCAGGCAAAGAACCGTACCAAAGAGGGGTACTCCAGAAACAAAGGATTTCGTCCCGTCGATCGGATCGATCAGCCACACCCAATCAGAATTTTCACGATCCGGACCAAATTCTTCGCCTAGCATGCCGTGGTCGGGAAAACGTTCGCGGATGAGTTTCCTTAGAAGCTGTTCCGCTTCACGATCTGCTATGGTCACGGGAGAATGGTCTTCCTTGAGATCTACCGATAATTCGTTGTCGCGGTAGTGGCGCAAAATTAACTCTCCGCTTAGTCGCGTCCACTCTCGGGTTAGTGGTTCCAATTCTTCGAGATTCATCAACAAGGCTTGCGTTCAAGGGTCAACGTGATGCCTTACGGGCTCAAGGCAAATCCATTCTTTATTTGAATTGGGGAAAAGCAAACATTGGTATTCTCGATTTCGAGGGCACTGTCCGTACGGGCGTGGTGGAGTTCGGAATAGTTATTACCCACGGCACTTCTATAATTGAATTCGACACCGCAATCTGTTGCCCAGAGGCTATAATGCTGCCCAATGAAGAACGAGCACATGGTTTGCGGAAGAAAGATTTTGTTGCTGCACCACCTTTTCGCGAAAGGTTTGATTTATTCTCCAAAATCCATGATTCGGTTGATGCATTAGGAGCCCACCACGCTGTGGTGGAAGAAAATTTGCTAAAGGCCGTTTGGCCATATCCGTCTACCTCCACCGAGAAATGTGGACTAGAGTGGGGACCTTGGATTGACACTAGGCGACTCTATGAACGGCTCTATCCACATTTAAGTGATTACAGTTTGGGTGCCTTAGTGGGGCAATTTAAATTGGGGGAAATACTGGAAAAGAAATCCCAAAAGCTATGCCCAAAAGATAGACAAAGGCCTCATTGCGCCCTATACGATGCCTTGGCTGCGGCCCTGTTGCTGATTCGCCTACATGATGAACCTGAAGTGGCCAGAGCTAGCCTTGAGTGGCTATTGGAGATAAGCGAGATTCCAAGGCGCAAGACACGGAATCCTATTTCACAAGACGACTTGTTTGAATGTTAAGATATATCTTTTCCTGACTCCGCTTGTTGTTCATCATTTTCGGCTTCACTGGCTTCACCAGATTCAGTTTCACCAGATTCACCACTGACCTCAATTTCCTCATCATCGTCAGACGCAAATTCAACTTCCGTCTCTTCTCTTAACTCTGGCGACTCGCGGGCTTCATCGTCGCTTAGTTGTTCGGATTCTTCATCGCCTTCCTGCATCGTTACGACACGGGAGATTGCCACCAGTCTGTCTCCTTTGGCAAGGTCGACTAGCTTTACGCCCTTGGTGCCGCGATTGGTCTCACGGATGTTGAGGACCGGGCAACGAATGGCCTGACCTTTCTTGGTCAACATCATAATCTCGTCTTCCTTATCCACTGCAAGTGCTCCGGCGAGTGCCTTCGCGTTCATCGCGATGACACCATAGCCTCCGCGCTTGCGAGGCGTATTGTCCTCTCCCTCACCCCCTCGCGGTAGGAATGCAGAAAATTCTGTGCGTATGCCAAGACCATTGGCTCCAGCGATGAGGAGAAGACGGTCGTCGTCTACTACAAGCATGGCTTCGACATAATCGCCCTCTCGTCTACGAATTCCACGTACTCCTCGTGTAGCGCGCCCTTGGTTCCGCAGTTGGTTCTCATGAAAGCGGAGGCCTTTGCCATTGTGCGTGAGGATAAGCAAATGATCGTCACCTGTGGTCTTGCGGGCCTCGATAACGGTATCGCCTTCGTCGACATTGATACCTATGAGCCCACCCTTGCGGTGGTTGCGGTAGGCGGAGAGGTGCGTCTTCTTAACGACACCGTTGCGGGTACACAGGACGAGTGAAACGGGTTGGTCGAAATCCTCCACGCAAATCATCGCGGCCACTTTCTCGTCCTTCTGCATCTGAAGCAGGTTCACGATGCTGCGGCCCTTGGAGTCTCGCTTGCCTTCGGGGACTTCATAGACTTTCTCCACATAAACGCGCCCGTTGTTCATAAAGAACATCATGGTGTCGTGGGCATTGGCGGTGAAGAGTTGGTCGATCGGATCCTCTTCCCGTTGCCCAGTGCCGATCACTCCTTTGCCCCCACGGTGCTGTGAGCGGTACTCTTCCACGGACGTGCGCTTGATGAAGCCGTTCTTGGTAATTGTTATTACGCAACCTTCATTAGGAATGAGGTCTTCCATGCGCAGGTCACCATCTGCTTCGGTAATCATGCAACGGCGAGGTGAAGGATAAGCGTCCTTCATTTCAAGGAGTTCGTCCTTAATAACTTCCAACAGGCGGCTTTCGTTGCCGATGATTTCGCGAAACCCCTCGATGAGTGTCATCAAGTCAGCGTATTCCTCCTCTATCTTTTCACGCTCCATTCCGGTGAGTTGATAGAGACGGAGGTCGAGGATGGCATTGGTCTGGCGTTCGGAGATGGGGAACTTCTCCATCAGGCGTTCCTTAGCCTCGTTGCGGTTGGCGGAAGCCCGGATGATGCGGACGAAATCATCGAGGTTGTCGAGGGCGATCTTGTAGCCCTCCAAGATGTGAGCCCTGTCTTCTGCCTTGCGGAGACGAAACTGGGTGCGGCGATAAATGACTTCCCGCCGATGCTCAACATAGCACTCGATCACCTCCTTGATGTTCATTTGCCTGGGCCGCCTCTTGTCGATCGCGAGGAGAATAACTCCAAAGGAGCTTTCGAGGGCCGTCATTTTGTAAAGCTTGTTGATGGTGACACGCTCAATCTCACCCATCTTCAGCTCGACCACGATACGCGTGGTCTCGGTGGACTCGTCACGCAGATCACTGACACCGTCGAGCAACTTGTCCTTCACCAATTCGGCAATGCGGGTAACGAGAGTGGCCCGATTGGCGTTGTAGGGGATTTCGGTGATGACGATTTGCTGCCTGCCTCCCGCCAATTCCTCTACCTCCACCGTGCCTCGCATGCGGACGATGCCACGCCCAGTCCTCATGTAGGAGTCGATGCCGGAGGTGCCGGCAATACTACCACCTGAGGGAAAGTCAGGGCCCGGCAAGAGTTGCATCAACTCATCGATGGAGATGGCGGGATCGTCAATCAATGCACAGGTGGCGTCAATTATCTCGCCCATATTATGCGGCGGTATGTTAGTCGTCATGCCCACCGCAATGCCAGTGGAGCCGTTCATCAATAAATTTGGCAAAGCGGCCGGTAATACGGTAGGCTCAGTGGAGCTTTCCTTATAATTCGGTGCGAAATCAACGGTGTCTTCATCGATGTAGCGAAGCATTTCCTCCGCAATGCGAGTGAGGCGACATTCGGTGTATCGGTAGGCGGCGGCAGAATCGCCGTCGACAGAGCCGAAGTTCCCCTGACCATCCACCAAGGGATATCGCATGACCCACGCCTGCGCCATGCGCACGAGGGTGTCGTAGACGGACCCGTCACCGTGCGGGTGATAGTTCTTGAGCACTTCGCCGACTACCCCGGCACACTTGTCGTAAGGACGATTGTGGAGCAAGCCTTCGCGAAGCATGGCGTAGAGAACGCGACGCTGGACAGGCTTGAAGCCGTCGCGGACATCGGGGAGGGCGCGACTGACGATGACCGACATCGAATAGTCGATATAGGCCGTTTGCATGATCTCCGTGATGTTAGTTGGGATCAGGCGTTCGGATGTCTCTTCCATAGAATTGGTTTCGTTGGCGGTGGATTAAATGGTCGTGCGAGGAACGAGAACGTGGGTGGGTTTAGACATCGAGATAGGACACGTTCAAGGCGTTGTCCTCGATGAAGGCACGTCTAGAGGGCACGTCCTCTCCCATGAGCATGGAAAAGATATGGTCGGCAGCGGCTGCGTCTGCCACATCAACCTTGAAGAGACTGCGAGTGGCGGGGTCCATGGTGGTCTCAAAAAGTTGCTTTGGGTTCATCTCTCCCAGACCT
>CAZWTI010000044.1:0-3761 GCA_964637065.1 uncultured Puniceicoccaceae bacterium | reverse complement strand
CTCGTCAGTTCGGGCAAGCCAACATGTCAGCCTTTGTAGATGGGGACTCAGTTTCATACGTTCCCCTTAATTCAAAAGACGCCAACGTCACGATCGAGGAAGGCGAGGTGACAAGTGCCGGTGGCAAGATCGTTTCCCGAGTGACTTCTTCTGAGGAAAAGGAAATTGTGGATTTGCCCCCGCCGCCAGGCTCGGATGCCAACCTTTCTGCGGCCATTGCTCCCGTAGTTTCGAATCTGCCTCCCTTGACCAAGGGAAGTGGTTATTTGCCCGTCAGCTTTATGAGTCTCTCCAAGTTTCCTTACGAAGTTGAATGGGAAAAGCATGGTAAGAATTTCGATCCTTCCACCTTTGCTCAACGGGTTCCCGTGAAAGTGCGGCAAATGGATGGACAAGCTTCCGCCGTCGAGGGTTTCATGATTCCAACCATAGTGAACGAGGAAAACAAGGTTACCGAGTTTCTGCTTTTGCCCGACCAGATGAGCTGTTGCTTCGGAAAGGCTCCCGAGGCAAACGGATGGGTCGTGGTCACGGCGCCCAAGGGTGTGGAAATTCTGATGGACCAGATCATTCGAGTGACAGGCACCATGGCCGTGGAAGAAAAGTGGGACGAGGAATTCTTTGTCGGGCTCTACCACTTGGCCTGCGACAAGATTACCGGGCCTGCACTCTAGACATTCGAGCGTTAGCCGCCTGACATCGGGGTGATCAGCATCACCTCGGCATCAGCCTCTAAGGCAACTGGATCATCAAGTGAAACCTGTACGCCGTTTACCGCCACGACCAATGTGGCGACGGCTTCACCCTCGGCATCCACCACGAACTTTGCGAACTCGTGGCCATGCTTTGCGGAGAGGTTACGGAGCAAGCCAAGCAAATCGGCTTTCTGATCGTCCTCCACGGTTTCTTCGGAGGTTCCGGCGGCCTCCGCGAGCTGGGAGGTGTAGCGGAAGGTAATGCTCATGAGACGGTTTCCGAAACACGTCCCTCTTCCATATGAATGGTGCGGGTGGCGTATTGGGCGGCTCGTTCGTCGTGGGTGACCATGAGGACGGCTCCACCCGCTTCCGCAAAGGTGGAGAGATGAGCGAGAATGATGTCCGCGTTGTCAGGGTCGAGGTTGCCGGTTGGTTCGTCGGCAAGCAAAAGTTTCGGCCCGAGGAGCAAGGCGCGGGCTAGGGCTACGCGCTGTTGTTCGCCAACGCTGAGGGCTGTCGGAACATGGTGGCGCCGATCCGCTAGACCAAATTCCTCCAACAATGTCTTTGCTTTGCTTTCGGCATTCGGAACAGAGCGGGCAAGGGTAGGGGAGAGGATGTTGTCCAAGGCATCGAGATAAGGAACCAGATGAAACTGTTGAAAGACGAAACCGACGTGTTTCGCCCGAACAATAGCCCGTTTTGCCGCGTCTTGTTCATATGGACGTTCTCCCATTATCTCCACCTCGCCATCGTCGGGTCTAAGCAGACCTCCGGCCATGAAGAGGATGGTCGATTTGCCACAACCACTCGAACCCCGCAAGGCTACGAACTCACCTGCCTCTACCTTTAGGTCAACTCCGTCCACTGCAATAACGGGCGAACCCTTTGGCCCCGCGAATGTCTTGCGGATATTTGTTGCTTTCAGAATGAGGTCAGTCATTGCGGAGAATCGTTGCGGGGTCTCGATTTGCTGCCTGAAGGGCGGGCAACCATGATGCGGCGCATGCCAAAACGGGTGCCGAAAAGAGGACTAGCGGAATTTCCGATTGAAGAGATCGCAGGTCGAACCCATTGAGAAGTCCATGACTTAGGGTGCCACTCAGCAGAAAAGCAAGAAGGAGTGTCAAGCCCGCTCCTAGGAGTCCTACCAAGAATGCTCTTCCAAGCAGAGCCCCCAGGATGGAGCTTGTAGGTGTGCCCATGGCTCGCAAGATGCCGATTTCGGCTTGTCGGTCGCGAGCGTTTGCGAAGGCAAGAAAACCAACCCATAATACGGTGCTGAGAATGACGACGGCTAGTAGTGCTGTGTACTTCCCTTCGTCTTCGGTACGGAGATTCGCCCGTCCGACTAGTAATTTTTGTGCTTCTGCCTTTTTGGCCGCAATCGAGACATGGGCATGCTTCTTCGCCTTGTTTCTTGCTTCAGCCCTTGCGAGGGCCTTGCTTTCGGTTTCTATTACCTTTGTGCCGGGCAGGATACCCGCGATTTCTCGCCTGATCTCACCGAGTCGGTCGATGGTGGCGCAGTTGCACTCGAGTGCCTTGATGGCATTGATCTGACCTTCCTTATCGAGCAGTTCTTGGCATTCGCCGAGATGCATCCAGATTGTTATGTCGTCCTTGGTGCCGCGTTCGGCATGGCACTTTTCGACAATGAATTCACGGTCCATGAAAGTTGTGGCGTTGCCCTCACTTAAGCCAAGTGACTTGTGTAATTCGTGACCAAGAACTAGATGTCCTTTCTTGACGGGTTCGATTAGTGGTTTCTTTGGATCTTTGTGGGCTAGAGGAACCTCTCCGCGGATGCCGATCAGGATTACTGTACGCTCCTTTTCGGGCCATTTGAGTTTGTGCGTTAAGCTGGGCAGAAGGTGATTGACGGTCACGATCTTGCTGTTGGCCAATGTGTTGACGTATTCCTCGGGCATGGTCTTGGAGGCGAAGCCCTCGGCGTAGACTTCGCCCAACTCCTGACCTTCCGGAAAGATGAAGATGTTGAACCCAAGACCCTTCATGGTTTTGCGCACACCGTCTTCATAGGCTTTCATTTCGGCCTCGAATTTAGCTTCCATGCGGACGGTCTCGGCGTTCATTTCAGCCATCATCTCGGAGGTGTGAAGATCATGGGATTTCAGTAGGCCGGCCACGGCAACTAGGCATCCGACGGCTGCCGCCACCGTCCCCACGGCCAAGGCAAAACCAAGTTTTCGGTGCAGGATTTCCCGACCGATGAGTCGCGTGAGATTCACTTCTCTCGGTTTTTGTTCAGGGCAAAGGTACCAACCAACAAGACGCCCGATACAAGCACCACTGCAATGATGAGAGTGTTTGAAAAAGGAGTCTCGCCGGGGTTGCCTTCCGTAGACTCCACGGAGGATTCGTTGTGCTCGTCTCCGTTTACCTGTTCGGATGCATTGGAATCTTTTCTGGAATCGTTTGCGGCAATCAAGTCTTCCACGCCTGTAAGCGGGGGTAATTCCTTTTCCGCAATGACGGAGCTGCCCTCCAATGCGGTCAACCAGTCGGCCTTGACCAGCAAATCCATGCCCGGATTTTGATTTTTGACCTGACACGAACAGGGGCCACAGAGGTAACCGCAGTCGGCCAAGGCGTTTTCCTCGCTTATGCCTGCGCCAATTAGAGGTGGGAGGACGCGGCCTTTCCCGAAGACCGGAAACAGCATGGGCTTGTCGGCGAACTCATCGTCAAGCAGGTCTTCCTCCAGATTAAGTAGCATGGCCAAGAGAATGGCTTCTTCGGGATCTTTTCGCGAGAGGCGGCGAATGGAAAAGGCGATCTTCAGAGGCACGGAGGACTCGAGGATGTTCTCTTGGTCGCCTGGTCCGAGGTGGAGATTAGGGTCTTCGAGGGCGCTTTGCTGGATGACGCCTTCGGGAATGGGTATCTCTTTTTCGGCAATCTTGGCGTAGCTTTCAAGAATCTTGAAGAGCTTGTCGTCTTCTGTCTTGTTGCCGCTTTCGAGGAAGAGCCAGCCCGCGGAGTCTCCGGACAGAATGCGCTTTACCAGTTCGCGACGGGTGGGAGAATCGAGGATGGCAT
>CAZWTI010000043.1:0-8806 GCA_964637065.1 uncultured Puniceicoccaceae bacterium | reverse complement strand
AGGAGTGGCAGTGGCACTGCCTTCCTGTTCATGTCATTCGAGTAGGGAATTCCGAAATAGGAATCGAAGCCCTGCTTGTGAGGAAGGAAATTCGGGTGATCGCCGACATGCCATTTCCCAACGCAGATGGTGGCGTATCCCTTCGTCTTGAGAACCTCGGCAATCGTGGTTTCGTTAGGGTTCAGTCCCTTTCGGTCAGCAGGAAAAAGCACGCACAAGTTGTTGTGGTTGACGTGCATGTTTACGCGCCTCGGGTAGCAACCCGTGAGCAGACTGGAGCGAGACGGCGAGCACACGCCGCTGGTCGAATAGAAGCTCGTTAGCCGCATGCCTTCCTTGGCCATTCGATCGATGTTCGGTGTCTTGATTTGCTTGGCCCCAAAGCAACCCAGGTCGGCATAGCCTAGGTCGTCACAGAAGATGATCACGAAGTTGGGTGACCTCTCCTTGGAATTTGCGATGAGGGCAACAGCCAACCCGAAGGCCAATACGACGAAGCGAGTTTTCATCCTGACGCCCTAGGGAACCAACTAATTATTTCACGAATTCCTTGCTCAGTGCGGCGCATTCCCCGGCGGTGCGTTCGCCTTGTTTGATCACGAGACGATACCGGATGAAGAGCGGTTTCTTAGGGGTGATTTCGGTCTTGAAGTAGGAACCGAATCGGCCGTAGTCGCGCTCACTGTAGAAGGAGGGCTTCGGATTGGATGGGTGGTCTAGATAGACAGTGAAGTAGCGCTTTCCGCCAACGACTATACTCTGCCCCTTCCAGAGGAGATCCTTCATGTCCTTGTTCCCGGGCCAGTTCTTGGTTTTGCCTTCGGCGTCCTTCCCGCCTTTGGGTCGGACGTAAAAGGTTTGCTTGCCGGTGGAGGCAGCCACCTCGTTGGAAGCCCGGAACTGGAAGCCGGCGTGCTGGGGGTCGCCATCCAAGCCCACCTTGTCCTGAGTGGTTGTCAGTTTGGATTCGAAGTCGACCTGCAGAGAACCGTCGTCATGATGGGAGAAGGTGAGCTGGCGATGCTCGGTGGCGAATATTGTGCCGTCGTCCACCCGCCATGCGATCTCGACTTTCTGCACAGCCTTTCCTTCACCTTCTTGGGTGATGACCTTCTCGTGAGTCTGATATCCTCGCTTGCAATGCCAAGTGTCCACACTGACTTTCTTGCCGTTCTTGTCTTGGGCGGAGCACTTCGAGAAGCCAAAGTATATGCCGCGGTGGTGGGTGTAGCGTCCGCCGGGACCTTTGGTTAGGAACTCCTTGCCGTTCGACTGGTAGACGTGATGGAATGGTTTGTAGGTGCGCTCCCGATCCTTGGGATCCATGCGTTCGTAAACGTAGCGAGCGATTTTCTTGCCATCTAGAATTAGATCGGCGTGCTTGCCCTTCTGATCCTTCCACTCGTAACCCTTCCCGACGAGAGGCAAGGTGGCGGGATTCGAAAAAAGACAGATGGCGAGAACGAAAAGTAAATGCGGATGGCGTTTCATATTTATGTAGATTGGGTTTCTCGAAAACGTTTCAAGTAAGAGTGGCGGGAGCCGTTTTCCAAGCGAAATATTGTGTCTAGACCTAGTTATTTGGATTTTGATCTCCTTGAAAGTTAACTCGCTAAGAATTCATTCTTCATATATCAGGAGGCATGAGAATGATGGCTGGAGCTCAACTTTTTGCCTTTCTTCATATGCCGTGTGCCCTACAAGGGCAGATCGATTTCGTGAAACAGGTTTGGCCGATTTTGCAGGACCGATGTATCGAGTGCCACAAGGCACCCTACGAACAGAGCGGGCAGTTGAAGAACCCTAAGGCGGGCCTTCGCTTGGATGGAGCGGCGCACATTCTTCGCGGAAGTGACGATGGTAAGGTAATCAAGCCCAACCATCCGAGCGAGAGTCCGCTATATCAAAGAATCATATTGCCTGAGGAAGATGACGACCGAATGCCTCCGAAAGGCGAGTTACTTGCAAAAGCCCAGCAGGAAGTAATCAGGAAGTGGATCGCTCATGGTGTGGATTTCGGCAAGTGGGATGGGGCTACGGATGGCATCGAGAAGTTTGCCGAGGAGCAAAACTCCAAGGCTGCCTATGTTCCGATACATCTGTCGGCCTATGAGGCGCTTGCCGAGGGCTTAAAGCCTCTGCCCGCAAAAATGCTTGCGAATGCAGGCAAGGCAACGGGCGCCTTGGTCCGCCCCATGGGCCTGGGAAGCCCTCTTGTCGAGGTGCGATTCGTGGCTGAATCCGCAAGTTCCGGAGATGCCGACCTTCGGTCACTATCTCCTCTGCGCGACCACTTGACCAAGCTGGACTTGCGTCGCACGCAGGTCACCAGTGAATGTATTGCCTTTGTTGCAACTTTCCCGCGCCTTACGCGTCTAGATTTTCGCGATACCAGAGTAGGGAATGCGAATCTCGAGAAACTGGCCAACCTTCGCCACTTGATTTTTCTAAACCTTACGGGCACCGATGTCGGTGACGTAGGGCTGCGAAAACTCGATAAATGCAAATCTCTTCGACAGGTACACCTCTGGAACAGCCAAGCTACCGACTCCGGGGTCGAGTCACTCCGCAGGAAGCTGCGGAATGCCAAGGTGAACTTTTAGGTTCTGCGCTATCCGCCTAGCTTCCAAAGGTGCGCGTCGGAACGCACGTAGATGGCATTTCCTGATATTGCAGGCGTGCAAAGGATCGTTTCCTTAAGGTCTATCTTTGAGACGATCTTGCCTTCCTTGCCCGTCAAGTCGATGACTTGACCGAGTCCCTTTTCGCTGAAGACGTATGCGTGAGTCTTGGTTGCGACGGGGGAACCGCTGAAAGGGCCCGTAAGACGGAGTCGCCATCCCAGTTCTCCGGTCGTCGGGTTGGCAGAGGTGAATACGTTGGCGTTGTTGAGGACATAGATTCTTTTTCCTGACACCACGGGGCTTGCAGTGCCGGGACTTAGCTTGTTCTCCCTCCAGAGTTGAGTATGCGAGCGACCATCTTCGCGTGGACGGAGGGCGGTTAGGCCATTTGAGGGGACAAAAAGATTTTCGCCCTCTACCGTTGTGGATGGTATCGTCGAAGCGCCTTCGCCATAACTCCACCTCTCCTTGCCCGTACGGGGCTCGACAACGGTCAAGCCCGCCTTGGACTGCAAGGCTACAAGTTCTTCATTCTTGTGCCTTAGCAGAGTTGGCGAAGTCCAGTTGGCTCCTTTGGGACGAGCTTTTCGCCAGAGCGTCTTGCCCGTCGAGAGGTCGAGTCCTGCGGAGAATGAGTCGGCGTCGTTCTCGACCTGAGTAACGAAGACGCCATTTGCAAGTACGGGGGATGAGGACATGCCCAGACTATTGGCCGCATTGGGATAGTCGCTGGTCAATCCACGTAGCCATTTGAGATTGCCATCTAGATCGAGACAAAAGACGTCGTTCGATGAAAACTGTACGGCGACGACCTTTCCATTGCTGGCCGGCGTGGGAGCTGCCACGCATGTCTTGCTATGGCAGAAGGTACGGCCCGTGGCGACAAACTGTCGTTCCCATTTGAGTTTGCCGCTTGGGGCGTCGATGGCGATCACGTGAAGTCTTTCCTGCCTCGGGCCGCTTGCTGCGGTTAGGATTATGGAGTCCCTTACTACGATCGGACTCGAAAGGCCGCGTCCCGGCAGGGAGGCTTTCCAAGCGACGCTCTTGTCCGCATCCAGTTTAGTAGTGAGTTTCGGCGCATCGGCGAAACCATTTCCATCGGACCCCCTGAAGGAGGTCCAGTCGGCGTGTACTCCAAAGGTTGACAAGGCTAGGCTGATAGAAATGTTCAAAAGGTTTTTCATTGTTTGCTCCTCTGGTTAGTCAGCGTTTCTCTTGGGTTTTCTTTGGAGTGGGTTGCCGGTTTGCGGCGAGGATGGCGGTGCCTGAGGAGTCGGTAATTCTCAATTGGAACTGCCATTGCTTGGTCCATCTTTCCTTCTGTTCGTTTTGACACAGCTTAACCAAGATGGTGTTGGGACCTTTTTTCAATTCCGCCTCTATCGCGTATTGGTCGATTCGCATCCCTCGATGATATTCGTCACGAGCGAAAAGAAGTTTGTCGTTCAACCAGATTTTCCATGCATTTTTGCAGCCTAGGCGAAGCTGGACGGGGCGAGCGCTAGGGGTTTCGAAGGTTGTATGAGCATAGGCCACGACTTGCTTCAGTTCGCCATACTCCAGATTGACGTCGACCACGCCGTATTCGTCCGAGGTGGCGAAATCCGTCCATTTTACCTTGCCTTCCTTGCCGTCGTGGCTTGCGGAAAAATCAATTTTCTTTTCCGGTGGATGGGCTGCGGCGAAACCCTTGCGATCTGTGTTGTCAAAAGGTCCGATTACTTTCCAGCGCATTAGGAACCCCATGATCTTCGGAAGGTCCACTACACGTTCACGCTCTCGGAGCGCCTTTACGGCATTCTGTATTTGGTCCACGTCTCTGGCGGCTCGTAGGGCTTTGTCGTATAGCTTGCAGGCGGAATCCTTGTCCTTGGTCGACTTGGCTTCCTCGAGCACCAAGGCAACGGCGTCGCGGCGAAGTTGTGGGGCGGGATCGCTTATGAAGCCGGGGACAAGCTTGGCGGCCTCTTTAGGCGTGGCCTTTTGAAAAAGTTCAAAGGCCAGCCTGCGGGCAATGGGGGAATGGGATGAATCCTCGAGGAATTTCATTAATTCCTTGGAGGGCAACTTTTCACCTTTCCTAATGACTCGTTCAGCGATTGCGTCCACAGCGGCGCGCAGCCAGTTTTGGCCGAGCCCGTTCGCCTTGTCCATTGCAGCAAGCAAGTCTGGAATTTTTTCCGATCCTAGGGCAGCAACCTTCGGCCAACTTTTGGATGCGGCTTCGTTCCCTTTGCCCTTTGCGTCGACGGCTACTAATGTGGCGATCGCGTCGTCAGCCGGATTTGCTGCAGCGGAGAAAACAAAAATTGCGAATGACGCAAGTAATAGGAATTTCTTCATCGGATATTCATTGCTGGGATTTCGTTCTTTCGAGATTGTTTTCGAATCTAGTTATTGACCGAAGGTTTCTTCAAGGCAAATACTACTCGAATGCCTCTAGTTTTTTCACGGAACCTCACGAAGACCTTGTTCTTCTTGGCTGTCGGCATGTCTCTCTTTGCCGATGCCTTTGCGGCGGAAGCCAGAACTGTGAATTGGCCACAGTTTCGCGGGCCGATGGCGTCTGGCATAGGCGAGGGCTTTGAGGCACCACGCTCTTGGGACGTTCCGGCTTCCCGTAACGTAAAGTGGAAGACTTCCATTCCCGGCTTGGGTCATTCTTGTCCCATTGTCTGGGAAAATCGCGTCTTTGTCACGACAGCGATAAGCAATCGAAAAATGGACAGCCTCAAGATCGGCATTTATCATGAGGTCGCGCCTGTTGAAAATGATGGCGTTCACATCTGGCGTTTATATTGCATCGACAAGGCCAACGGCAAAATTCTGTGGCATCGGGATTGTCGCAAGGGCGTGCCGAAGGACAAGAGGCACACCAAGTCTTCCCATGCGAATTGCACCCCGGCGACGGACGGTTCGCGAGTTGTATCCTTTTTCGGGTCCGAGGGTCTCTACTGTCATGATTTCAATGGTACGCTCTTGTGGAAAAGGGATTTCGGCATACTTGACGCCGCCTTCTTCCGGGTACCACGGGCCCAGTGGGGTTTCGCGAGTTCTCCCGTCATTCACAAGGGGGTCGTTCTTGTCCAGTGTGACGTCCTCAAGGATTCATTCTTGGCTGCCCTTGATCTTGTGACGGGAAAGATTCTTTGGAAGAAGCCACGCCAGGATTTGCCCGCATGGAGCAGTCCCGCCGTTCATGGCGAAGGTGAAGAGACTCAAGTGATCGTTAACGGTTTTCGGCATATCGGAGGCTATGACTTTCGTACGGGTTCGGAAATTTGGCGATTTCGTGGGGGAGGCGACATTCCCGTTCCTACTCCCGTCACCGGCCACGGTCTGGCCTTCATTACAAATGCCCATGGACGTCTGGCTCCCATTTATGCCATCAAGTTGGATTCACGGGGCGACGTCTCGCTGGTTGGGACTTCCTCTTCAAGCAAGCAAGTTCCTTGGAGCGTCAGAAGAGGAGGGGCCTACATGCAGACGCCGATGCTTTACGGGAATTATTTCTACAACTGCCGAGATAATGGTGTCTTGTCATGCTTCGAGGCCAAGACGGGGCGTGTGATCTATCAGGCTCGTCTTGGTTCCGGCTTGGGAGGGTTCACGGCTTCGCCTGTGGCTTCCGGCGGAAAGATTTACTACGTCAGCGAGGTTGGTGATGTCGTGGTGATAAAGGCGGGAGTAGACCAACTGGAGGTTCTTGCCAAGAATCCTTTGGGAGAAATCTGCCTGTCCACTCCCGCAATTTCAGAAGGTGAACTTTTCTTTCGTACTAGAACCAAGCTTGTTGCCATCTCGAACCGATGAAACCAACACCTGTCTTTCTCTTCGTCGCCCTCTTCCTGTTAAGATTTGCTCTCTCGATAACTTCTGGCCTTGAGCCCGACGTCACCCTGAATCTCTGGCCGGGTTCGGCTCCCGGCGATGTAAAGGGAGAGGTTGGCGAAGAGGCTCCGAGACCCGCTCGCCCGGGGCAACGCAAGGTAATCCGCTTAGGAAACGTATCGAAGCCAACGCTTTCCGTTTTTCCGGCTCCAAAGGACAAGTCAACCGGTGCAGCAGTCCTAGTTTGCCCGGGTGGTGGATACGGTATCCTTGCATATGACTTGGAAGGTACCGAGGTTTGCGAGTGGTTGAATTCAGTCGGCGTGACGGGCCTTCTTCTCAAGTATCGTGTTCCGCGTCGCAAGAATCGACCGAAACATGAAGCTCCCTTGCAAGATTCTCAGCGGGCCATGGGCATCGCGCGAGCGAAAGCCAAGAAATGGGGAATCGATCCCAAACGCATTGGCATTCTCGGTTTCTCCGCCGGCGGGCATCTCGCGGCATCAACTTTGACCAACTATTCGAAGAGAATCTACGAACGCGTGGATGCTTCGGACGACCTTTCCTGTCGTCCCGACTTCGGTATACTCATCTATCCCGCCTACCTCGTCGACAACGCGACCAAGACCAAGTTGGAACCCGAGATAAAGGTAACGAAGGATACGCCGCCCTGTTTCTTCGCCCACGCCGGGGACGATCGTATCCCCGCAGAAGGCAGTGTCCAAATGTATCTTGCCCTGCGTCGCGCCGGGGTGAAGGGATGCGAGCTTCACGTCTATCCCAAGGGTGGTCACGGTTACGGTCTTCGTCCCTCCGAGCACCCCGTCGTCACTTGGCCCGCTCGGGCCGGCGCATGGATGAAGGCAATCGGTCTGCTGGGGAACAAGTGATTCCGAAGACCCAGCGCGCCCTGCGCTATCACGAACGGGGCGAACCCCTCGAAGTCCTTCGCCTGGATGAGATTCCCGTGCCTGAGCCGGGCGAGGGCGAAGTTCTTCTCGAAATGCTGGCTTCCGCCATTCACCCATCGGACATGGGCTTGATTAATGGTTCCTACGGAAACCTTCGCGATCTCCCTGCTGTTGGCGGACGCGAAGGGGTAGGGAAGGTAGTTGCCGTTGGGCCTAAGACCGAGGAGAAGCTAATGGGCAAGATTTGTTCTCTGCCAGAAGATTCGGGTACCTGGCTGGAATATTCCTCCGCAAAGGCGGAAGACTTGATCCTGCTACCCTCACTCGTGCCCCCCGATCAACTTGCCCTTGGTATTCTCAATCCCCTTACCGCTTGGCGACTCCTGAACGATTTCGAGTACCTCCGTCCCGACGATTGGATCGTCCAGAACGCCGCCAACTCCGCCGTCGGAACCAGTGTCATTCAGTTCGCCAAGCGTCTCGGCGTAAAGGTCATCAACCTCGTGCGACGCGAAGAACTTGAAAAGCCGCTAAACGAGCTTGGCGCTGAACACGTCCTTCTAGACGACGAAGATTCTCCCGCCGCCATTCGAGGCCTGACCAATGGCGCAGGCTGTCGCATAGCCTTGAATTCCGTGGGTGGTCGAAGCGCCATCCGTCTTGCCAAGTGCCTAGCTCCCGGAGGCGTCCACGTCACTTTTGGAGCAATGACCGGAGAACCCGTTCGCTTTCCCACCCGAAACCTCATTTTCGACGACGTCCACTTCGTCGGCTTCTGGTTGGACAAATGGAAACGATCCTGTGACCTTGCCGCTTTTCGCAACGCCGCCGAGGAGGTCCTTCAGCCACTCGCCTTGACCGAGGTCAGGCATCCCGTCGATTCCACCTTTACCCTCGATCAATTCTCCGAAGCCATTCGCCGCAACGCCGAACCTCGTTTCGGCAAGGTGCTTTTCGTCAAGGAGAAGGACTCGGCATGAACGAGTATCTTCTGGCGCTGCTGGCCTTTTCGCCGATATTGGTGGCGGGGATATTGGTAGCCGGGTTGCGATGGCCCGCAAGTAGGGCGATGCCCATAGCGTATTTGACGGTGGCGAGCATGGCGTTGTTTGTCTGGGAATTGCCCGGGAGGCAGGTCGCGGGAGCAACGGCGAAGGGCTTGGTCATCACGGCTTCTTTACTTTACATAATATTTGGGGCAATCCTCTTGCTGAACACCTTGCGTGAAAGCGGTGGCTTGAAAGTCATTCGCGCCGGCTTTACTTCTCTTTCTCCGGATCGACGCGTTCAGGTAATTGTCATAGCTTGGCTTTTCGGCGCGTTCATCGAGGGTTCGGCAGGTTTCGGAACTCCTGCCGCCGTAGCGGTGCCGCTACTTGTAGGTCTTGGCTTTCCTGCCTTGGCCGCCGTCATCTCAGGGATGCTGATTCAGTGCAC
>CAZWTI010000042.1:0-2679 GCA_964637065.1 uncultured Puniceicoccaceae bacterium | reverse complement strand
CGCCTGATTAGCCTTCGCCCTTGCCTTGGTCGCCATGCTTCTGCTGCGCGCATGATTTCTCCCCGCCATGAATGAAAAGACAAGGGGCAGCGCCTTAAGCGCCGCCCCCAGGAATGAAAATATGCCGCCTATCATTCAGCGGCTGGCTTGTCGCGCGTCAGTGCCGCTATGGCCGCAACGACGGCTACAGCAGCTGTGATGACGAGTTCTTTATGTTCCGGCGTGAAGACTAGGCCGACAGCACCGGCAAGCGAAAATAGGCCCATCCAAGTCGAGCGCTCTTTCGCCCGGTCTTATATCCAGAGTAACATTCTGCACCTCGTGCGTGATGGTGTGGTGAAAGTCCACTGATGATGATGAAGATGATGAAGGTTTTGGCTATGTGTCGCTTGCATGGACGATTGTTGCGCGGCTGATTTCTGCGCCTTCATCGATGCTAATAGCCAAAAAGCAACAAGGGGAGGTGTTGCGATGCAGCAAAGCGAAGTAAGGATATTGACCACTCATGCCGGCAGCCTGTCGCGCACGCCTGCGTTGAGCAAACTCCTGATCGAGCAAGACCACAACAGACCTGTCGACCCTACTGAGTTAGCAGTTGCGATCGATGCGAGCATGGAGCATGTCGTTGCCGAACAGCTTAAGAGCGGCATCGACATTAGCGGCAACGGAGAACAAACCCGTGCTGGCTATTCCACATACCCGGCGCAACGAATAAGCGGCTTCGGTGGTCAATCAACCCGTAATGACTTGTGGGATTTGGAAAAGTTCCCAATCTATGCGGAAGCATGGCGCGCCGCTTTCCGCGCGGGCCCAGAGAAAAGCTCACGTATCGTCAATGCGCCGCAGGCGGTGGCTGAACTCGACTACGATCCAGAATTTTCTGATGTGCGTTCGGAATGCGAAGCGTTCGAGGCAGCTCTCGAAACGCAAGCCGATTGCTTTGCTGAGACCTTCATCACTGCTGCCTCGCCAGGGTGCGTGATGACCATTATGCATAACGCCTATTATCCGTCCGACCGCGATTATCTCTTCGCGCTCGCAAAGGAGCTGAAGAAGGAATACGACTTCATCGTCGCGAGGGGCCACTTACTTCAGATCGATGCGCCAGACCTTGCGATGGAGCGCCATCTCTATTTCCGAGACGTGCCGGACGCTGATTTCTTGGCGAGTGTAGAGACCCATATCGAGGCACTGAACATGGCGCTGACCGACGTACCGCGAGATCGGGTACGCCTCCACGTGTGCTGGGGCACTTGGGATGGGCCACATGCCGACGACACGCCGCTCGCGCCGCTCCTACCTAGGCTTTATGAGGCCAAGGTCGGCGCGCTCAACATGCCCTTCGCTAACCCCGGCCATCAGCATGAATACGAGACCTTTCGCAAGCATCCGCTACCGCAGGACATGATCCTGATCCCGGGTGTGATCGATAACATGTCGAAGCATTTGGAGCACCCGGAGGTGGTGGCCGAGCGGATTATACGGGCTGTCGATATGGTGGGCGACCGGGCGCGTGTGATCGCGGGCGTCGATTGCGGGTTCGCCGTATTCACTGATTACGCGCTCGTCACGGAAGACATCTGCTGGGCAAAGTTTCGTGCGTTGCGCGAAGGCGCCGACATCGCCAGCAGGAGGCTCTGGGGCTAGCCCGCGCTCATCAGCGGTCGGGCTCTGCTGGTCTCGTACTGGCCGGTGGTCTCTGCTGCGGCGACGGAGATCACCACGCACTTGTTCGAGGAGACGGCTGGTACTGCGGAGATCGGGCGCGCCGAGGCGCTACGCCGTTCGATGCTGGCGCTGATGGCAACACCAGACAAACCCTACTATGCCCATCCCCTGTTCTGGGCGCCCTTCGTCGTCGTTGGAGAGGGGGCACCCTGATTTACGCACCGGCCGGCGAGCGGTAGCATCGCTGTATGCGTATCTCTGCCATTACAATCCTGGTGGCTTTGTTTTTCGGAAATGGTTTCGCACTCGTCCTCAACGCGCACAGCCATGCGCTGGGCGAGCCATGCTTCGACTTCACGTTCAAGCCAGCCAACCGATCCATTTCCGATGCGTATGCGGTGAGGGAAAGTGCCCGCCTTTTCCATGCGAGCGATGGTCATGCGGGAGCAGCCGATAATGGGCGCGACGTCCCGCCGCCTCAAAATTTTCATTGATGCCAAATCGACCATGACGCGTATTCCCTTCAATTTGCTTGGGGCGCGTATGTGCAGCGCCCGCTGGCTTAGGACGCAATTTGGCGTATCTGGTTTCGGAATGGAGGAGGCAACGCGGGACAAGTTTTTGTACCTGCGCTGCCCCCTAATGGTGGCCCGCGCGGCAAACGGATGAACCGGCAGGATTTTAGGCTAAATGTGGACCCCCGGTGGACCCCCTAGCCGAAAAATGAAAAACCCACCGCAGCGGGTTTTTAGTAAATATTTGATTATATTATCAAAAAATGGTAGCGAGGGCAGGACTTGAACCTGCGACCCATGGATTATGATTCCACTGCTCTACCAACTGAGCTACCCCGCCCCGGCTGTCGAGGCATTGGCTATACGTCTGGGCGCGGCGACCTGTCAAGCGCGGCGATGCACTCTTTATACGGCGGGAGCGCCCTGAATTGCATTATGACAAGCTATCAGTTCACAGGGAAGTGATCGTTGTCGTAATTCAGGCAGATAAAGGCGC